>JBOGJZ010000126.1:0-10607 GCA_050745645.1 Terriglobia bacterium
AACTTTTTGGCACGCGCCATTACCGCGACTATCACTTCTTATTAACTCTCAGCGATCATGTGGCGCACTTCGGGCTTGAGCATCACGAATCCGATGACAGCCGGATACCAGAACGCACGATCATTGATCCAGAGGCGCTGGAGACGACTGCGTATCTGCTGCCGCACGAGTTCGTCCATTCCTGGAACGGAAAGTTCCGCCGTCCAGCAGACTTAAGCCCGCCCTACTACGACCAGCCGATGAAGGACGACTTACTGTGGGTCTACGAAGGCCTCACCGACTACCTTGGCGATCTGTTAGCCACCCGCTGCGGCTTGTGGACGCCACAGCAATACCGCGAATATCTCGCTCTGCTTGCCGCGATGATGGGGCCGGGCCGCCCGGGACGCACCTGGCGGCCGCTTCAAGACACCGCAGACGCTGCCCAGGTTCTCTACTTCGCCCCGGAAGAATGGACCAACTGGAGGCGCAGCACAGACTTCTATCAGGAAGGCGATTTGCTCTGGTTGGAAGTGAACACGACAATCCGCCAACTGACGCACGGCCGTAAATCTCTCAAGAACTTTCTCCAATCGTTCTACGGCGGCCCAAACGAAGGACCGCAGCTCAAGACTTACACCTTCAACGATCTGGTTGCGGCGCTTAACCAGGTCGCGCCTTACGACTGGGCGAATTTCTTCCTCACCCGGCTCGACTCTGTTTCGCCCGAAGCGCCGCTTGGCGGGATCGAAGCAGCCGGGTGGAAACTTACTTACACAAGTCAGGAATCGCAAATGCAGAGGGCGAGAGAAAACGTGCGCCATTTTGTGAGCGACGCTTATTCAATCGGTCTCTTGCTTAAAAGCAACGGCCACATCACGGATTCAATCGTTGGGATGCCAGCCTACCGGGCCGGCATCTCTGCGGGAATGCAGCTTGTAGCTGTAAACGGCCACCGCATAACGGCCGGAACGCTCCGCGACCTGCTTCAGGAGGCATTGACCGCAGGCGTAAACTCGAAAGAGCCGCTACAGTTGCTGGTGCTGAACGACGACTATTACAAGACCTATTCGCTCGATTATCACGGCGGTCCGCGCTACCCGCACCTGGTTCAAGAGGCCGGCAAACCCGATCTGTTGGATGAGATTTCAAAACCGCTAGCCTCCCAGTAGACGCTTGCGCCGGAAATAGATTCTTTGCTTCGCTCAGCGTGAAAGCCGGGTGCGCGTATTCGGCAACCCCGCAGGCCTCGCCGAAAGGATGCAATCACAGATTCCCGCCTCATCTTCACAACCTCCTCTCAATTTTCCGCTAAAGCCCGATGGCTCCGGCCCCCCAAATGATCAGACCTCATGGCTGAATCGCAACGTCGCCGGCATGACCCTCACCAGCTTGCTCTCGGATGCCGGGCATGAAATGGCTACGGCGGCGTTACCGGGATTTCTGACGGCGCTCGGCATTTCGGCAGCCGCCCTCGGACTGATCGAGGGCGTTTCCGATTGCATCTCAAGCGTCACCAAGCTGGGCGCCGGTTGGTATTCTGACCGTCTCACCCGCCGCAAGCCGCTGGTGGTGGCTGGTTATCTTCTCACGGGGGTTTCGCAAGGTATATTCGCTTGGGCGCAAGGCTGGGTTTTAATTCTTGCCGGGCGCGCCCTTGGTTGGTTTGGACGAGGCGTGCGAAGCCCGCTGCGCAACGTGATGCTTGCCGGTTCTGTGTCTCCGGAAACTCGCGGCAAGGCGTTTGGATTTCATCGCGCTGGCGACACCGTGGGCGCCATCATCGGTCCGCTACTCGCCGTCGGCATGCTGGCGAAATTTCACTACCCCAGCGCCGCAGCATCACAGCCGTTTCGGCTGATTTTCCTTCTTACGTTGATTCCAGGGGTCGGCGCAGGATTGGTCTTCGCCGGCATGGTGCGCGAGACTCATTCGCAGCCCTCGGCGACCAAGCTCTGGACGTCAATCCGGTCTTTGCCGCGTTCTTTTGCGCGGCTTTTGGTGGGCGTGGGACTTTTCGGCGCCGGAGATTTCGCTCGGGCGATGATCATCCTTGCTGCGACCCAGCTCCTGAGCGCGTCCCATGGCATGACGCGCGCCGCCGAGATTGGCGGGTTGCTTTATGTGGTCCACAACGTGTTTTACGCCGGTTGCTCGTACCCGGTTGGAGCGCTCTCCGACCGCCTTGGGCGGCGCGGTTTGCTCGCGACAGGCTACGCCGCCGGGGCGCTTGCATCGCTGGGTTTTGCCGCAGCCTTCGCCTGGCGCGTGGCTTCGCTAGAATTTCTGCTTTTCCTGTTCGCGCTCGCCGGCCTCTCAGCCGCTACCGTCGATTCGCTCGAAAGCGCAATCACCGCCGACTACGTGACAGATAAGCTGCGCGGGACCGCCTATGGCGTCATGGGCCTCGTCAACGGCGGCGGAGACCTCGTAGCAAGCGTAGTGGTAGGCGGCCTCTGGACGATGGCTTCGCCTGCGTACGCTTTCGGTTATGCGGCCGCCGCTATGGCCGCCGGCGCCGCTGTTCTGGCTGCGCTTAGATGAGAGTGCCATTGCGCGCCCGCATGGGGCTGGCCCGGGCGACCCGTCTGCCCCGCGTGCGGGGCCACGTTAAAGTCATGGATTACCGAGGTTGTAGCGTAGCGTTCGCTTGATAGCGCTGCGGTTTTTCGGGCCAATTACAAGCCGCAGAGCCTGCCCTGAGCTTAGCGAAGGGGCTGAAAAGCGAGCCCTGCGCTACAAAAGCAGAAGATCCTGAGAGAACAATTCATGACTTTGACGGAACCGTGCCCGTGCGCGATCACTCCCAGCCGATTCGATCCTCTTCGAATCGCTCTGAGCACAGGCAAAAAACCGCTTCAGCATCGTCAAAGTTGTTTGCCGTGGACAGTGGCGTCTAGCTGCCCGCGGGATAACCGCACGCGGATGCCGCTGCCGGTCGCAATGTTTGTGGCGTCGCGCAGGACCTCTCCGGTCGCGCCATAGGTGATCGAATAGCCCCGGCTCAGAATCACCAGGGGACTTCGCTCGCGCAGAATGGTCTGAATGTGCTTGAGGCGATCGCGCCGTTTCTCAAACGACCGTAGTAAAGCCGAGGTCAGGTTGCTTTCCGCATCATTTAAGCGAGTCTGGTTCGCCTTCAGGATGCGGCGGAGGTCTAGCCGGACGACACCGGCTGAAGCGCGCAACCACCGTTCACGGGCTTGCCGAAAATGCTCCCGCATGGCGCGATCGAACTTGACTTCAAGCTCGTCTACCCGTTGCGCGCGCTCTGCAAGCCGAGCGGAGATCGTCTGGAAGCCGCGATGGAGGGCCAGCTCGGTAAAGGAGCGGCGGAGATCAGAAAGTTTCAATCTCAACGCGTGCGCCAGACGGCGCTCGTGGTTCCTGAGGTCCATTTCAAAATCCTGTTTCCGGCGTACAACGATCTCGGCGGCAGCCGATGGCGTCGGCGCTCGCAAATCCGCTACGAAATCCGCGATCGTGAAGTCAGTTTCGTGCCCTACGGCCGAGATCACGGGCAAGAGTGAAGCGGCCATGGCGCGCGCCACGGGTTCCTCGTTAAATGCCCAAAGATCTTCGAGAGAACCGCCGCCGCGCGCTACGATCAGCACGTCCACTTCGCGGCGCTGGTTGAAGTAACGAATGCCCTCTACGATTTCGCGGGCTGCTCGTTCGCCCTGAACCTTCACGGGGTAGATGAGAACATTCATGTTTCGGAACCGGCGGTGAAGCACGCGCAGAATGTCCTGGATGACGGCCCCCGTAGGCGAAGTCACCACGCCCACAGCGCGCGGCAGCACCGGCAACGGTTTTTTTCGCGTGGAATCAAAAAGGCCTTCCGCGGCAAGCTTCTGTTTCAGTTGCTCGAAGGCCAATTGCAGCGCGCCTAGTCCAGCCGGTTCCAGGTATTCGGCTACCAGTTGGTATTCGCCGCGCGCCTCATAGACGCTCAGGCTCCCCCGGGCAATCAATGAAACACCATCCTGTGGTTTGAATTTCAGGTAGCGAGCCTGATTGCGGAAGCACACGACGCGCAACTGCGCGGTTTCCTCCTTCAAGGTGAAATACAGGTGGCCAGAACCGGCGGACCGGAAATTTGAGACCTCCCCACTGACCCATACATCGAGGAATTGCGGTTCGAGAAGGTTCCGGATTGCCCGGGCCAGCTCAGCAACGCTATATACCTTGCGGGAAATCTGAAAGTTGAAAGCACCCTGATTCACGCTTGCCTCGCCGGCCGTAAACTTCAACGCCGGGTGATTAGGGAAACGAACCATACAATCAACGTTAGCGCGACGCTAAGGATAGCGCAGGTCAGGACGGGAAAATAAAACGCGCCGCTCTTGCTCTTGTAAACAATATCGCCCGGCAGCCTGCCGAGGCCGAGAGCCGGAAATTTGACGCCTGCAATCACCAGCAGCCCCACGCCGGCAATCACAACCCCCACAATCACCAGCAACTTGCCGAGATGAACGCCCAGCTCACCAGTCATGTCCTCACCTGTGATCGGCAATCGTGTCATCCTGAAGGCCGCCGCACCCGCCGTCCACAAGAGAGAGCAATTCTCGGAAATCATGCAGCACAAAGTCCGAAGCGGCGTTCGCAAGCGTATGTGAGCCGATGCCATACGTAACGGCGCACGTCCAAACGCCCGCGTTGCGGCCCGTGTGGATATCGGTGTCAGAATCGCCGATCATCATTGTGTGGCCCGGTGGAATACCCGTATCCTCCATCAGCCGGAAGATGCCTACAGGATCAGGCTTCTTCAAATCAAAGCTATTCCCGCCGTAGACATAGGCGAAGCGCGAGGCCACGCCGAGGCCCTCCAGAATCTGGCGGCTGAAGTTGACCGGTTTATTGGTGAGCACCGCCAGCTTGCGCTCTTCTAAGGCGCCCAGCGTGTCACGCACGCCCGGATACAGGAGCGTGTGGTCGAGCATGTGCTCACGGTAGTAGTCCAGAAAGTAAGAAACCGCCGATTCAACAGCTTCGGGCGGAGTTTCAGCGCCCAGCGCGCGGCGCACTAGCGTCACCACGCCATGACCCACGTAGCCGGCGATCATCTCTCGCGGCAAAGGATCCAAGGCCAGATGACGCCGCGTGGCGTTCACGCTCGCTGCGAGGTCAGTTTCGCTATCAATCAGGGTGCCGTCCAGATCAAAAATTAGTAGACCTAATCGGGCGCCATTCGCTTTGCTCATCTCCATTCTATATTACAGAGATTCGGCCATGATGTCGTAGAGGTCTAGAACTACCATGCCTGTGTAAAAGAATGCTGGGAGTTTCGAGCCGTCATTCTAAATCAGTAGCAGCGCAAAAAAATTTGGCGCCACAAAGATGGCAATGACTTTCATCCCTGCATCCAATATGATGTCCGGCAATACGGGATTCAGCGTTATTCTAGTTTCTTAAGAGTTTTTGAAGCGTGTCATTGGAGCCCGCCAGAGGCTATAGGTGAATATCTCAAGCACAAGGAGGAAAGAAAAAATGAAGGCTATTGCCATCGTTCCGGGTACGGCTGGCGCACGCATGGTGGAGCGGCCAGAGCCCTCCATCAATGCACCGGATGAAGTCAAGCTGCGGGTCTTGCGAGTGGGCATCTGCGGAACTGATCGTGAGGAGGTATCCGGCGGCCGCGCTTCTGCACCAAAAGGTCAAAAGGAACTGGTCATTGGCCACGAGATGTTCGGCCAGGTTGCAGGCGTAGGCTCTTCGGTCACCCGCGTGAAAGCCGGTGACTATGCCGTATTTACGGTAAGGCGCGGGTGTGGTGAATGTCCTTCCTGCCGGATGAACCGCGCTGACATGTGTCAGACCGGCAAGTACTCTGAGAGAGGCATTAAGGGGCTGGACGGCTACCAAACGGAATTCGCCGTCGACAAGGAACAATACGTCGTGAGCGTGCCGCCGCAATTGGCCGCAGTTGGAATTCTGGCAGAGCCTCTTTCCATCGTTGAGAAGGCCATCGATGAGTCGCTGCGCGTCCAGACCGTGCGCCGCCCGGACGCGGCAACTACCCCGGACTGGCTCTTTGGATGCCACTGCCTGGTGGCCGGCATGGGACCGGTGGGGCTGCTCGCGGCCATGGTTTTACGCCTGCGCGGAGCCATAGTATACGGCCTGGACGTGGTGGATTCCTCGACTGCCCGTCCCCAATGGCTGCAGGGGATTGGCGGGCGCTACATCGATGGACGGCAAGTGCCCGCAGACCAGGTCCAAAAGGCTGTCGGCCTAATGGACCTCATCTTTGAGGCCACCGGGATTCCCTCATTGGAATTTAATCTGTTGGACGCCCTGGCCGTGAACGGCGTGTATGTGATCACTGGCATCCCAGGCGGTGATCGCCCGCTGCAAATCGACGGGGCCGAACTGGTGCGCGAGCTGGTGCTGGATAATCAGATGATGCTCGGCAGCGTCAACGCCGCCCGCGGCCATTTTCAAATGGGCGTAGATGATCTAGCTGGCGCTCATCTCCGTTGGGGCGCACACCTGGAAAAGCTGATCACGCACCATCACTCGCCTGAGAAGTTCTCAGAAGTGGTGGGTCACCATCAGGCAGATGCTATCAAGGAAGTGATTGAGTGGTCCGCAGCAGTTGAGCGCCAGCAAGCAGCACATTGATGAGATTTTCCCGCCACGAGAGGGTAATTTTCCTTTGCGCCTCTCTTCTTGCCTCTCGTCTGCCGTTGTTTTTAGGAGGCCGCCATGCCCACTCTCGATTTCCCGCTCTGGTTACGGGCGACCCACTTCTTCAATCTCCTGTTCATTTCGCTGCTATGGCGCAGCGGCTTTGAGATCCTGAGCGCGCACCCCAAGTTCTACTTTAACGACGATTGCCGCCCCGGCAGTGAGTGGCTTAAGTTTACAAAGAAGAAAATGCCCGAGCATGAACTTTGGACCTCGCGCGATGAGGAAGAACCCTTCAGCTCTTGGATTGCCATGCCGGGCCACAGGAACCTGGGGCTCGGCAGGCATTGGCATTTCCTGTCGGATATCGGGTGGTTAGCGACCGGCATCGTCTACATTGTTCTGCTGTTTACGGCGGGAGAATGGCGGAGGCTGGTGCCGACGTCGTGGGCTATTTTCCCAGGCGCGTGGCATTCCCTGCTCAGCTATCTGAGCTTTCATCTTGTCGTAACTCCCGGGGCATACAATCCGCTGCAGCAGTTGGCGTATTTTTCAGTCGTCTTTCTGCTCGCGCCGTTCACTATCCTGACGGGGCTCGCTATGTCGCCGTCGATTGCCGCGAGGTTCCCGTGGTACATCAAGGCTTTCCACGGCCGCCAGGCAGCCCGCAGCCTGCATTTCCTGTGTCTCTGCGCCTTCACGCTCTTCTTCATCGGCCATGTGACGATGGTAGTCCTTCACGGGTTTTCAAAGGAGCTGGCATTAATTGTGCTCGGGCAGACGAGGAATCCCAATCTGACGCTAGCTCTTGCTCTGGGCCTCCTGGGAATCGCAGTGATTGTCGCAGTCCACATCATCGGCACGGAGTATTCGCTTCACCGTCCGCACATGGTGCAACAGCGCACGCAAGCTCTGATTGACCCGGTGAGAATGCTGTTTTTTGGCCACCACATTTCCGCCGAGCGCTATCCTCGCTCCGCCATCTCTCCGTACTTTCGCGTCAACGGCCGTCCTCCGCGAGGCCCCGGCTATGAGGCCATGGCACGCGGCCATTTTGCGAGCTATACGCTGGAGGTTGGGGGGCTCGTCGAAAAGCCATTGCGCCTCACCCTGGACGATCTCCGTGCGCTGCCGAAACAAACTCAAATCACCAAGCATTGTTGCATTCAAGGCTGGTCCGCGATCGCGGAGTGGGGCGGAGTATCCATGAGAGACATTATGAAGCTTTGCCAGCCGCTTCCATCGGCGCTGTATGTGGTGTTCTATGCCATGGACGATAAGGCGAAGTCTGAGCCTGATGCTGCTGCGGCCGGCTGCTTCTACGGAAGCATCCACATAGAATATGCCAAAAATTTCCAGACGATCCTCGCCTACGAAATGAACGGCCAGCCGCTGCCCATCCCGCACGGAGCGCCGCTCCGCCTGCGCCTGGAGACTCAGCTCGGTTTCACGATGGTGAAATATATCGGGAAGATTGAATTCGTGCAGAATTACAGAAACATAGGCCGGGGCCAAGGCGGGTGGCGTGAAGACAACCAGTATTACAGTCCTGAAGCCGGCATCTGAATCTAACCCCAGGTGCGGTATTCCAGCGCTGGGTCGCGTCGCTGAGCCACGGTCTGCAGATGTGGATACAAACCATATGGTTTGTATCCCACACACCGACGGGCGGGTTTCGGTTGACGCAGTGTACGGATGTACATATCATGGCATCTGTGGACTATGAGTGGGATCCAGGCAAGGCGAAGCTCAACCTCAGGAAACATGGCATTCGCTTCGCGGACTCCGTCGCCGCGCTGGAAGACGAGTTCGCGCTCACGGTTCGGGATTCGTTCTCGGAGCCGGAAGAGCGGTGGGTCACGCTCGGCAGGGATGCATTCGGCAGATTGCTTATCGTAGTCTACACGTGGCGGGGCGAGCGGATCCGCCTAATCTCAGCCCGCCGCGCAACGGCGCGAGAGCGCCGGCAATATGAGGAACGCGATGAAACATGAATACAATTTCAGCAAGGCGAAACGGGGGCCGGTGGTCAGGCCTGGTAAGGGCAAGAGCAGAATAACGATCCGGCTGGACGAAGATGTGTTGGCTTGGTTTCGGAAGCAGGTCGATGAAGCAGGGGGCGGGAACTATCAGACCCTAATCAACGCTGCCTTGCGAAGCCACATCGAGAGAGCCGAGGAGCCGATCGAAAAAATTCTGCGGCGTGTCATTCGCGAGGAGATTCGCCGGGCCAGTTAAGCGGCTCTTCACGGCTAGCGACGGGCCCGCGCAGCCTGGCGTCTGCAACCCGCTTCTAGGCGCATAGCGAATTTGAATCTTGATAACGCACGCTTGAGGGCTCCCGACTGACATCGGCCGGCGCCAATGTGGAATACCCCGGAAGCCGCAGAGTTAGGAATCAAACAGGCGAGCGCGGCCGTAAATGCTGGTGGTGATAAAGTGTGCCTGATGGAAGCCGTAGTAGCGAGCCAAACGGCGCATGAGCTTGGCTCTAACGCCATTCACCGCAGACACGACAAAGAACGCCGCATCTGCGCCACCCAGCCGAAACGCAGGAAATCTGCAAAGAACAGAGACTTCAGGAGGGAAGGAAATGACAAACATCGTTGATGTGCTGGACGTGTTGGCCCCAAACACATGGACTGGAACTGGGTTCAATCTGATCGCAGTTCCCAATGCGGGGGGAGGGCCGCCCGACCCCATCTTTACACTTCTACTCAACGCAACAGAAGAGACGCTGAGGTTTTCCGCGGTTACGCCAGACGCTAAAGATCGTGGCGCCGGCAAGCATACGGTGTCTCTGCGCACGGCACTCTATCTGCAAACAATTAAGGACCCTAAAGATAATACAACAATCCACGTTGAGCCGGGTTTGTGGGGGCACGTGCCCAGGACGGACGAAAACTCTGACACCTTCTTCCGGCTGGCCTCGACTCCGCACGGGGACTGCCTACTCGCGCAGAGCACTTTCTTTGGGCCCGTGACCCAGGAACTCGAGATAGAGCATGTAAGCACAAACAGCTTTCCGTTTCAGCAAACAGACCCGATTCCGAAGCTCAATGCTGACCCGGCCAACCCGCTCGACGGACACTATATCGGTCAGTATCTCAATCCAGGCCCTAATTTCCCGGCGGATTTCCTGCCAAAAGGGCTGAATCCCGCTGAAATTGTCAAGGACCCTGCCAAGATCCTGCTGGCGGCGATCAAAGGCCAAGCCATTACCGAGACCGACGTGATCGTAATTTCGACGAAGCCGACGCAGCCGACAGGGATACTCAACATCCCAGTCGCGACAAGCACCGCAAAAGCGGTTCAGATGGATGCGATCGTCTGGGTCGAGAAACTGAAGGACGGCGGTTCCGGGACACCGCCCTATCAATTGCAGTATCTGCAGCGCGTTATCTTAGATTTCGGTCGTGTTCACTGGCCGCACGTCTCGGTGGCCACCCTAAAGCTGGACAATAAGAAAACCGTTGCGCAGCTCCCGTGACTCGTCACAGAAATGGCGCATTTCGCAATCAGATCTACGCGGGGGCAGGCGGGTGGCGCAGACGCGGCTTTTTTCGCCGTGTCTGCGGTGAATGACGCTAGAATCACGCTCATGCGCCGTTTGGCTTGTTATTGCGGCTTCAATCAAGCACACTTTATCATCACCACTACTTACCGTCGCGCTCGCCTGTTTGATTCCGAACTCCGTTGATGTGGGACTCAAGTTCTCCTGCTGCTTCCTCCCGGATGACGGTGTACTCGGAAGGAACCTTGCTACCTTCGCGGCAGCGCAGTGCCAATGGGCCGGACTGTACTCCACAGGCGCCAAACCAAGCGGCTCAGGCTTCTGCGCTGAGATTTAACGTGCAAGTTCAGGCTAAATGCAGGCCGTTTGTCCCTTACCGCAAAATCTTCAGGCGTTTAGCAACGCTTTCGAGACTTTTCAGAGCTTGCGAGAGCTGCTCTTCGGCGTGGGTGGCGGTCACGATAGTGCGGATGCGCGCTTTGCC
>JBOGJZ010000127.1:0-2111 GCA_050745645.1 Terriglobia bacterium
CAACCGCCGCCTGCTTTGGCACGCCATGCGAGCGTTCCTGGACGAACCGCCGCGGTTGGACGTCCCACAAAAAAGCTAGGCCGCGGACACGATACAGAACCCAGAACAGTAAAGCTGCTGAATCAAGCCTGAGCGGAGGAAATCCTGGTGTTCAAGAACCAGCTTAAAGAGAAGCTTAAAAAAGGCCAGCCTGCCATCGGAATCTGGAACCACCTGAGAGACTCGTTCGCTGTTGAGGCGATGGCCGCGGTGGGATTCGATTGGTGGGCGGTTGATACAGAGCATACCCCCGCCACGAGCGCCGATATATTGCGGATTATCTCGGCGCTGGAAGGCACAAAAACTGTCCCGCTAATCCGATTGATGAACAATGAGCAGGAGTGGTTCAAGGTGGCGCTCGATCTCGGCGCGCAGGGCGTTGTCGTCCCGATGATTGAAACGGTAGATGACGCCCGCAGGGCGGTGAGTTTCTGCCGCTACCCACCTCAGGGACTGCGCGGCTTCGCCCCAATCCGGGCCAGCAGGTATTTCCTGGATTTGGCGGAATACTGTAAGTCAGCTAACGATGAAATACTGCTGGTCGGCATGATAGAATCCCTGCGCGGCGTGCAGGAGTTGGACGGCATCCTTAAGGTGCCGGGGCTCGACGCGATTTATGTTGGTCCCGGAGATTTAAGCGCTTCGATGGGCAGTTTGGGCAATTGGCACACAACCGAAGTGCAAGAGACCATTCAGCGGGTCATTTCAAAATGTGTGGCGGCCGGAGTCCCCTGCGGGACTTTAGTTGAAGGGCCGGAAGAATTCGCTCGTTGGGTGGCGCGCGGGGCCACGCTGATGACGCTGGGCAGCGATATGGGGTTCATGATGCAAGGAGGATCCGGCGCACTGAAGCGAGCAGAAGCATTGCTGGCGGAGCAGAAGAAATGAAGCAGGAAGCTCCGGGCGCTTGTCTGCAGCGCCATTGATTTTGGCGGAAATTGAGAGGATGATGGCGCAACGCACAACCCGGGTTAAGATGCAAAACGAAAATGCAGGCTGACGGCAATTCCGTGCGTTGAACCTATGCTAATCGGAGGTCGTTTGAAATGGGACAGGACAAGGTTCAAGAAGAGTTCGCGGCGATTGATCGCAAGTGGCTAAGCGCCGAAAAGAATGGCGAGTGGGATTTTTGCGAAAAGTTTTTCGCAGACAGTTACATATTGAATCTACCGGATGGCCAGGCGCTCACCAAGCGGGAGTGGCTGGACCTCCTGGAAGGACCGAATCACCCAACCCTGGACGTCCTGACATCGGACGATATCCACGCCTGGGTGTTTGGCGACGTAGCCATCGTCATAGACCGTGTAACTATTAAGGGACATGATGCTCAGGGTCAAAGCATGGACGGCCACTACCGCGTCCTCCGGGTGCTTGTGAAGCGGCAAGGAGAGTGGAAAGCCGGCGGGGTGATTATGAACATTGGAGGATGAGGGTGCAAAGGCCCTCACCCCTTATCAAAGGAGCGTAAAAACCTTATGACGGAACATGCCCAGGCACAGAGCGTGAACCAGGTCATCAGAATGGATCCCGGGTTCGATGAGATCGCGCCCGCCTCCGCCCAGATCGAAAGAATAGCGACGGGATTTTCTTTCGTTGAGGGCCCGGTGTGGGTTCGCGAGGGAAACTACCTGCTCTTCAGTGATATTCCCAACAACGTGATCAACAAGTGGGAGCCTGGCAGCGGCCGAACCTCCGTATATTTGGAACAGAGCGGCTTCAGCGGGAAGATTCCTCGCGCGGTCCCTAAACAGCTCACAATGGAGAATCTTCTCGAATACCTCGTCGGCTCCAATGGAACGACCCTGGACAGCGAAGGCCGCCTTATTTTTTGCGAGCACGGGAACCGCCGTGTCGAACGGCTGGAGAAAGACGGCCGCCGAACCGTGGTCGCGGATCGCTACGACGGAAAAAGGTTGAATAGCCCCAACGATGTCGTCACGAAGTCCGATGGATCTATCTATTTTTCGGATCCGCCTTTTGGCCTTGAGAAGATGGATGCGGATCCCCGCAAGGAGCTGCCCTTCAACGGTGTGTATCGCGTGAAAGACGGCAAAATACAGTTGCTGACAAAA
>JBOGJZ010000128.1:0-17983 GCA_050745645.1 Terriglobia bacterium
CATTCTGGGCATCCCGGTGGAACGCGCGCGTATAACAGAGTCCACGGCTTTGGGGGCAGCGCTTCTTGCAGGCCTTAGCACCGGCTTCTGGAGTAATGATGAAGATTTGCGAAAACAACTGGAGGATTGCGGCGGTCTAAGGCAGCGCTCAGGAAAACGCCGGTTTGATCCTCAACTCGATCCGGCGCATCGCGAAGAGCTTTACAAAGGCTGGAGAAGGGCTGTCGAGCGAGCGCGGGATTGGGCTGTCAAGACCTGACGGCACTCATGTAACGCCGCATCATTCCCACGTCATTGCGAGGCAGGAGTTGAACTCGTGGGACCCAGGGCGGACGCCTTATTGAAGGTGCCGGGAGGTAAATTGATAGTGATGTCTTCGTCCAATCTCATGCCGATCAGCGAACCGGCCAGCAGCAGCGCCTGCTTTCCTTTAGGAATAACGTAGGCCGCTACGCCGCTAGCCACTGCTACTCCAACGCCCGGACCCAAACCTCCGGCCAACGCGGCGCCCGCCGTAGGCGCGGCAAAAATCGCAAGCTGTTTTATGTGAGAAGCGCCGCCGCCTTTCAGTTCGCCTTCCGGTCCCACCTGGAAGCTGCCATTATCACTGCTGGAAAAAACCTCGGTGAGTGATCCGAGGATGGCTACTTTTTCGCCGTTGGGCATTTCAATGGTGTCAAACTCAATGCTCAGATATCCGCCCTTGCCGCGATGGCCGGCAGGCTTCACCTCGGAGACGTGCCCAAGAATCCGCACGCCCTTGGGAAGCACATTCAGGTCTTCCACGCTCACCGGGTCAAGTAAAGTCGTGATGACGCGGTCGCCGGCGCGCGAAGTCTTCGAATTGATAGAGGTATGCAGTTGGAGTTTGAATTCCGTTCCTTCCGGAATCGTAATCTGATTCAGATCGCTCTGTAGGGCCTGTTGATCTTGCGGGCTGAGGTTGTCCTGAGCCTTAACCCAGGAACATGCCATGGGCAGCATCAAACCCGCCATGATAAGAATGAAAAGACGCCTCATGCGCCACAACTCCCTTAAAGATGACCTACAGTGGCCTGCTCAGGGGCAAACCTCTCTTGTATGTCTATTTCATCACCAAAACCGCGCCCACGTCAAAGAGAAAATCAGAGGTCAGCCAAAGTCAGGAATCCTTCGCCCGACGGGCCGTTCCCTTGCAGCGCAGGGCTCGCTTTTCAGCCCTGCGGCGTTTCATCCGGCAGAAAGACCTCAGCGTTATAAAGCGAACGCTGCGCTACAATCAGAAAAGCCTCTCCGAATCCAATAGAAGAGTAACAGGTCCTTCATTGACCGACTCGACTTGCATCATCGCTTGAAAGCGGCCGAATTCAACTTTAATTCCTCTACCAACGCCGAGCGCGCGCAGGCTGCTGAGTAGTCGCTCGTAGAGCGGCTGAGCAACAGCAGGCGGCGCCGCGCCGGTATAGTTCGGCCTGCGCCCGCGCCTCGCGTCTCCGTAGAGTGTGAACTGCGAAACGCACAGCACTTCCCCGCCCGCCTCGAGCAGGCAGCGGTTCATTTTCCCTTCCTCGTCATTCAGAATGCGCAGGTTCAATATCTTCTTGGCAAGCCCTGCCGCCGTTTCCAGGGTGTCGCCTGTCCCGATTCCGGCAAGCACAAGCAGCCCCGTTCCAATGCATCCGGTCACCCGCCCGTCGACGCGAACTTCCGCGCGGCTTACTCGCTGCACAACCGCCCGCATGAATCTCTCCCCTACCACGTTGCCGAAAAACTCGTCCCGCCTGTCATTCCGCTGAGCTGCGGGCGACGAGGAATCTCGTAAGCGATTTGTTTGCAGAGCGAGATTCCTCGGGAAGTTTACCGTGAGATCCTTCGCTCCGCTCAGGATGACAACGACAGGAGTTACCTATTGAGTGCGAACCGTCAGAACAGGGCAAGGTCCCAATTGAAGCACGCGATGCGTGGTTGAACCGAACAGCGCAATATCCAGCGCGTTGCGGCCCCGAATCCCCAGCACGATTAAATCAGCTTGCGATTCCGTTGCGAGCTGAATAATTTCCTGGTAGGGCTTGCCGATCCGGACCACGGTCTTCACCGTGCACCAATTGCTCGCGTCGGCTGGAATCGCGGCTTCCATTTCCCGGGTTAGCCGGTCAATCTCCGGCTGCAGCTCTTTATCATGGGGAATATCTTCCAGCACGTGCACGAGCGTCAACTCCGCCTGATATTCCATGGCCAGGGAAAGCGCATAGTCAAAAGCCCGAAGCGCATGATCCGAGAAGTCGGTTCCCAGTGTGATCTTGCGCAGTTGCACGGCGTCCTCTGATCCGGGTTTGATGAAATCATGAGCCGGCTTTCGGACTGCTAGAACGGGGCACTTGGCCTTCCGCAGCACACGATCAGTGACCGATCCCATCACAAACCGGTCCATTCCACGGCGCCCATGCGATCCCATGACAATCAAATCGATAGATTTCTTTTCAGCGAAATTCAGGATGGATTCGCTCGGCGTACCGACGAGGATGCTTGGCTCCGGGTGAACGGCCTGGGATCCCGGAAGGCTCATGAGCTCGCTCATGGATGTTTCGGCGCCGGATTTGAGTATCTCGTACATTTCGCTCCAACCTGGAAAGCTCTCATATGAAAAAACCGTCACAGGCTCGATGGAATGTTGAACGTAGAGCTTCGCCTTGTATCGTTGGGCGAGCGAGACTGCATACTCGAAAGCCTTCTTGGAAACCTCTGAAAAATCCACCGGGCAAAGAATCTGTTCGATTTTTAACATGAGTTCTTTCCTGAAAAACGATATGAATATCTTGAACGCGCTTTGGCGATATCCAGGTTACTTTAACCTGCACTCCAGTTTTCCGACAGTCACAAATCCTTGGCGGGAGGCGCTGCTAGCGCGGCGGCCGCCCCCCAGCACCCGTTCCCAGTCCTCCGCCGAGATGCTCACGGCGTGCCGGCTGGAACAGGGGGCGCGACTGAACGCTTGTGAGTACGCCGCGTCACTCAGCCGGTGACGCTATATTTTGCGTCACGCACGCCGAACGCCCATCGTGTACCCTCAAGCACGTCTGTGACGTACTGGCTCATAGCGGGGTTCTCTAGTGCTCCGGTCTCATACGTGATTGCATTGCCCCTTGCCTTGTCCATTTTTGCGTAGATCACTTGGTCCGCATCGCAGACAACCGCGAGGTTGGGATTGTGAGTCACAATGAACACCTGGCGGCGTTCGCGTACCTTCTTGATGCAGTCAACCAGCACCTTTGCCACCGTGTAATTGTCAAGATTGCCTTCGGGCTGGTCAATGATGAGCGGCATGTCACCTTTTTCGATCAGCAAGTAGAAGACCAGCAGAAGAGTGCCACGCTCCCCTGGCGACAGCATCGAGAGTTCCTTGCCTTCCCAGCGTAGGACGTAGCGGGGACGAACGTACTCCAGACCGTACAGGAGGTTAAAGACTTCTTCCGGTTTCCTTTCCTTTGGGAGCTGGTCTTTGAGTAGAACGTCGCCGCCCTGTCCGGGCCGCTCGTCGACATGGAGAGCGGTGTCTACAGCCGAGAGGAATTGCCCGACCGCATCGGGGTTCTCCCAATTAACTGGCTGAATCAGGGCCTCGACCTTTGCTCGTCCCTCATCGACGCCCATAAAGCTTCCCTTCCTGTTGAGCGCCAGTAGCTGCAGAAAACGGGTAGCAAAGTCTTCATTCAAGAGTTCCGCCCGGAATTCGAGCCTAAGCCTGTTTTTCGCCAGTGGATGGGAATTGATGAAATGCTGTACAGGGCCGTAGAGCTCACGGTAGACGGCCGCTTGGGCGAGTTTCTCGTTATGAATCTGTAAAGCCAGGTCGGCTTGCTCATTCCTGGCCTCCGCAATCTTGCTTGGAAGCTCGTCTAACCCGGCCAACCGGCTCTTGAGTCCGTTCAGAGAGTCGGGGTCCTCCTTAGTGCCTTCAATTGAGGCGCGTTTGATCTCCCACTCTGCTAGGGCGGCCAGGTACGCTTGGTAAGCACGGTTCGGTGCGTCGAGCTTCGATTGAAGCTCATTGATTCTCGTTTCGATGGAGACCAACCGCCGTCGCAGTCCAGGCGGATCAACAGCATCAAGACTTTCATTCGTGCTGGCGACTTCGTCGCGTGTTTGGTCCCGGATACCGGCCGGTTTTGCATTCGCAATAGTGAGGACCACCAGCTCATCCGCACGCAATTCGAGCTCCGTGGCATCTTCCTCAAGCGATGTCCGGAACGCGTCAAAATCCTTCTGGAAGTTTGTGAGTTTTTCAAGCAGCCGGTTGGCGACCGCGTGACAACGTTGGGCCACGCGGACTTTTTCAGTTCCGGCAGCGATTTCTTCGGCTACTTTTTTTCGTTGTCCTTCTGCCGCTTGGATGTCTACGAGCAAATTCGAATCCGGCACCAATCCGCCTTCGCGTGCTGCCGGGTTTTGCACTTCGGCCGGCTTGTTCTTCTCGTGAGCCTCAAGTTCGAGAGTTCGGCGGCTGATTTCCTCGGTTAACTTCTTTCTGACGATAGGATCAGCTTGAGCCTCCAGGAGCACCCGTGACCTACTGGACTCTCGGAGTAGTTTGAGCAAGGAGTCGATGCGTTTCTGTTTCTCATCGGTCCAGAATCGAACAAGGTCATCGAGGGTGGTTTGGCCCAATTGCTCGATGTCAGGAACATGTGAAAAAATGACGGCTTTGAGCTCCTGCTCGAAGGACTCGGCTCCGGGCTGGGCAAGTTCGTTACAAACGGTCTCGACGTGATCCTGTGGAAGGTATTTCAGTCGTTCCAGTTCTTCCGGCTTAATCAAGTCTGCCAAACATTTTGTGCTTGTTTCTCCCGACATCCACTCAATCGTGGCCTCAAAGCGTTCAGCGAGGCACGGATTGGGATGACGAAATCGCTCTGCACTCAAAAACGAAAACGCCCCGGCGTTCTTTGTGGCACCGAGCAGTCCGAGCGTATCCGAAAGAGCGCTTTTGCCACTGCCCTTATTCCCAATTACGGCAACTAAGCCAGTGTTGAACGGGATAGCTCCGCTAAACCATCGCTCCGTCGCGGGGGCACTGCCCTTGCGCCTGAAGGAGATGCTGCGGATATATTTCGTTGGATTTTGTTGCGCGCGTATGAGTTCCGGCGGTCGGCCGCCGATGAAGACCCGGTCGCGAGGTTCGCGGAGGATCATCAGCAGGCCCCTGAAAGTAGGGTCGGCGCGGAGCCACAAAGGGGCCTTGACGGTGTATTTGGTGGCGTCGTGATTGTCCGAACAAAGCACAAGAGGTTTGTCTAGTCTGGTATCTGGAAAGATTATCTTCAGATACCGGTCGATATCGCGAAGCTGGCCGATTTCCATCAGGTCCACATACTTGCTGGTTATGTCATACTTGATCCGCTGTTGGAATTGATCGCGGTTGCTGATGCTTTCGATGGAGTTGCTCTTGGCACCGGCATGAATGGACACTATTCCGCCTAGCTCACGTGTGACGGTGGCACCATCTTCTATCGGCACGTAGACCCTTCCGTCGCCGCCCTTTTCCTGGACATCGCATGCTGTAAGATGGAGGGCGCCCTGGAGTGTCGTCCATACGTGCTCCAGGTCGCAACCCTCAGGGAAAATGGAAATGTAGTGAATTGGTTCTCCACCTTGATCGCTTCGGAATTCGATACCCGGAAAGATCGTGAGCTTGCCCTTCCCAATTGCCTGCAAATTGCGAATTCGTCCCACATCCATGAGGTGGTGATCTGTGATCGCAACCGCACTGATTCCAGCCTGAACTAAGGAATCCACTATCTGGTCGTCGCTGATGCCCATACATTCGTAGTCGAAAGAACTCGGTGTATGGAAATGCAGGTCCCACCTGCGCCACAGAGAACCCATCGGATCATTCATATTGCCTTCCCCCGCAGCCGCTACTGCTGTTCACTCCCGTCGCCCACCACTTCAATCCCCTGGCGCTCGGCGACCGAGGCTTCGATCAACCAGATGAGTGTTTCGATAGCTTCCAACTGGCAAAAGAAGAGCCTCCGGTCTGTGCTCCGTTGTTCGGGGTCACGCCAGTGCTCCAAAAGCCACTTCGTGATACCTGTCGCCCCGGCGTAAGGGTTTGCCGGATGCTCGCGCCACGCCTTCACCCGCTGGCGGATGCGGTTAACGAGCGGCAATTCGAAAAAGACTCCGGGATCGTCAAACGTTCTCGCGCCCGGCGTGGCGCGGACGTAACCAGCCGCCCGCCGCCCCGGAATACGGCTGAAGCTCCGCGTCTCGCGTTCATAGCGCCAATGTTCAGCAGGCTCTTCGTAAGGCGAATTGATGATGAGCTGGGGGATGGTTGCGCTGCTCATTCGGGTGCCTCTTCAGGCGTAGCCCTGGCCGTAGCGCCGGGATTCAGCCCGGCATTGCGCTTCCACGGTGGAACCCATGTTTGCTCGGATGGCGCAATCATCTTCTTCCCATCTAAAGTTTCTGGTCCGGAGAACGGCCACTCCTCCGCTCGCTGACACAATCCTGCGCGTACGGGATTCATCCAGATGTACCAGGCGACTGCTTCCCAGGTATCCGTGGGCCTCAAAACATGATCGTAAAAACCTCGCTGCCAAAGACGCCGTCCCGCCTTACACGAGAACTCAAATGCGGATCGCTGCTTAAATCCTTTCACAAAGGCCAAACAATTGGAATCCTCTCTCTCCCCACTGAGTAACAAGTGCAGATGATCTGGCATAAAGCAGAATGCTCGAATAGCGAACCCATCCTCGTTCGCTTGGCTCCCAAGCAAAGAGAGATTATCTCGAACCAACGCCTCGTCTTCTAGTTCTTCACGGCGGTCCTCTGTGCAAACCGTTACGAAATACCATTGCCTGCCAATGTAACTCAGCGGCGGAAGTCTTATATTTTTCCGGCGGAACTCGTTCATCGTTCCGTGATGCCTCTACCGTAGCGCCCGGTGTAGCGCCGGGCTTTAGCCCGGCATTTTCCGCATCTGCGCCCTGAAGGCAGCCCTACATCAGACAGCGCCCGCACCGTGGGGGCTGGCCTTCAGCCCGGCAAACATGCCCGGCTAAAGCCGGGCGCTACGCAATATCCACTTATGGCACCATCCATTTCAGCCAATAAGCCTGGGCAAGCGCCATCAAGCCCACAATCGCTGCCAGCAGAATGCTGTGCCAGATCGTGGTGCGAAGCACCTCCCCTTCCCTGCCCACCAGTCCTACCGTTGTAACGCCCACGGCAATGCTCTGCGGTGAAATCGTTTTGCCGGCAGCCGCGCCGACGCAGTTCGTAGAAGCCAGCAACACCGGGTTGATGCCGATTTGATGCGCGGCAGCCACTTGCAGATTGCCAAACAGAAAATTGCTGGCCGTATCGCTTCCGCTCATGAAGCAAGCTATCCAGCCGAGATAACTGCTGAAGAATGGAAACACCGCGCCTAGCGTTGCTAACGCGGCGCCGAGCGTGTATGCCATCCCTGAATAGTTGTAGAGGTAAGCCAGGGCAACAATCAGGCAGACGGTGAGCGTCGGAAAAATCACTTGTTTCAGAGTCCTGAGTCCAGACCGGGCTATGACTCCTGGTGATACGCGCAGGATCAAGGCGGTGATCAGTACCGCCAAAAGCGCGGCCGTTCCTGCCGCAAGCGGATCGAACGTATAAATCGCCGCATAGGGCTTGTGGTAGAGGGTAATAAAAACAGCGTTGTTCAGGGCGGGCACTGCCACCTTGATGCGGCCCGTTGCGAACAGCTTAAAGTACGACCACAGGATCATGATCGCGGCCAAAATGGCCCACGGCGCCCATGCGTCAACGCTTTGCTGCCAGGTCAGTTTCGATGTCGGGGCAGGCGTGAAAAATTTCATTTTTTTGGAAGGACACTCATCGCTTGGTTTCCAGACTTTCAGTAGAAGAGTTATCGCGGCGATGGAAACCATGGAGGCGATAATGTCGCAGGCGTAAGGCCCCCACGTATTCGAAATAATGAAAAGCGAAGCTCCAAAACTTCCTCCGCCCACAGCGGCGGCAAGCCATGCGCCCTTAATGCCGCGGCGCCCTGCGACGATCCAGACGAGGTAGAAAGGAATGATGATCGCTATAAAGGGCATTTGGCGCCCTGACATCTCGGAGAGCTTCTGCTGGGGCAGCCCGGTGACGGCAGCCAGCGCGACAATCGGAATGCCGATGGCCCCATAGGCTGCGGGCGCCATGTTCGAGATCAGCGTCACCGTGACCGCATCAACCGCGGCAAACCCCAGACCGACAAGAATAAAAGCTCCCAGCGCCACCGGCGTTCCAAACCCAGCCACGCCTTCAAGCAACGCTCCAAAACAAAATCCCACCAAGATCGCCTGAATTCGCGGATCTCCCGAAGCGTGCTGCCCCATCCAGCGGCGCAGAAGTTCAAACTTGCCGGTATCCACGCACAGGTTGTAAAGCCATAGGGCCGTGAAAACAATCCACATGATCGCCCAGAGCGCATACACCGCCCCGAAGGCCGCGCTGACAACCGCGATCTTGAACGGCATGCCCCAAACAGCCACAGCGATAAAGAGACTTGCAACAAGGCCCCATGCGGCGGAAACGTAACTGGACTTGCGCAGCACCCCCATCAGCACGAGGAGGAGAACAAGAGGCGCAAACGCCGCAAGAGCGGATAGAGCCAGGTGATGCAGCGGATTAAGCGGTTGTTGCCACAGGCGCATGAGCGATCTCCAGTAAAGCCCGACAATTCTATCACGAAGCGCTAAACAGTTTGGCGGGCGATTGGCTCATTTCGGTTACAATACTTATGCTTTCTTGCAGGGAATGGCGGTGCGGCAAGATGAACCGCCTTTTGCGCTTGCTGTGCTAGTTTCATGGTGAAGCACGTCGTCAGGATAGCGGCAGATTCTGGAGGGATGGGTGAGTGGTTGAAACCGGCGGTCTTGAAAACCGTTAGCCCCGAAAGGGGCTCGGGGGTTCGAATCCCTCTCCCTCCGCCAGTCCATCAGCTTTTGCCAGTATAATCCAGCAGGGATGCTGAAAAACATCGTGGCGGCGCCACGGATGCCGGCCTTGAGGCTGGCAAGTTGCTGTTTGATCTTTATTCCCGGCGAATACAACATCCGCATTGAGAGTTAGGAGTGAGATATTGAAGCGCTTATTGGGTTTTGGTTTGATTTTGAGCTTTTGCGTGGCGGCAATGACGGGCTGTGGGTCAACTCCGGCCACAAATACGACTGGCAACATAGAAATCCTCGTAGGCGACACTCCGGTTTGCAACGTGCTTTCGTTCCGGGCGCTCGTGACCGGACTATCTGTGATCCCACAAGGCAGTTCGACTGGCTTTACGCTCCTGCCTTCAAGTTCGATAATCCCGGTGGATTTCGCGGCGCTCAAGAACACGTCAACAATTCTGGGGACCGCAACTTTCATCCCGGCCGGAACCTACGCCTCTGGTCACCTGGCGGTGACGGCACCGGTGATGACGCTTTTCGATTCCTCACAGAGTCCTCCGGTAGACCTGGTCACTCCCACGTACAGCACCGAGAACATCCCTTTCACCATCACCCCGCCGCTGGTCGTTTCAAACAGCAAACTGAGCGCTCTCCGGCTGGATTTTAACCTGGCCCAGTCGATTCAAGTTAACGCGCAAGGTCAAATCGTAACGGGAGGCACGCCCAGCGCGCTCACGGCTACCGTCAACCCCGTGCTCACCGCTACAGCGCTCACGGCGTCCGGCACACAGGGATTTGCAGAACTGGACAATGTATACGGCTACGTGACAAGCGTGAATGCAAGCAGCGCAGCCGGTTCTGGATTCATCGGGAGCTTCGCGCTTCAGACCCTTTCCGGCGCATCTACGGCGACACCAGGAGGAGGTCCTTCAGTGACCGTCAGCATACCGGCAGGCTGTCAATTCATCGCAAGCGTTTCTGACGAACAGCTTGCCGCTACCTCTTCAAGCGCTTGCCAATTCATCGGAGCCGGAGCGCTTAATCAACTCACCACAGGAAATTACACAGAGGTGCGCGGACACCTGGATGCGTTGGGCAATTTCGTGGCTGACACAGTGCTGGTGGAGAATCAGGAAAACCTTGACCAGAACATGACTGCCTTCCTTGGCGCCATTCTCTCGGTTACCAAAGACTCGAGCGGCAACGTCACCCAGTTCGCGCTATACATTCGTGACGAGGAGCCGAGCACCGGAGCAGCCAGCGGGAATGCCGTTTCCCTGGACCTTCCTCCACTCACAGTAAACGTCTCAACATCCACCGGCTTCCACTATTCGGCTCCAGCGACAAACTTTGCCGGCATAATCCCGGACGCCACTTCTCTTGCCGTGGGCCAGCAAGTTGTGGTCCATGCCACCTACGTGCCGCCGGCGACGCCCCCGGCAGGCGGCGCTCCGATCCCCGCTACAGCAACCGCCCAGGATATTTATGTGCCGCTGCAGACGCTCGGCGGCAATTTTAGCGCGCTCCTGAGCGCTGGCAGCGACAATCTGACGGGAGGTTTCCGCTTCACGCCGTGCTCGGGAATTTTTCAAGGGCAGCCGGTTTACGTTTTGACGAACGTCCAGACACAATTCCAGAACGTAAACGGCTTGGCAGGTCTTTCGGCTGCGCCCCAATTACAAACGCGTGGTTTGTTGTTCTTCAGCCAGAACGGCGAGACAGTGAATGGCGTGACCGTGCCGCCCGGATCTTACATGCTGCTGGCCAGCGTGGTTCGCCAACTTTGAGCCGCGGGTACGAGGGTCCGCTTTAGACCCTGCGGTTTTTTTGCGGAGGGCGACCGGTTCCGTTCTTCGCTTCTTGGGATGAAACAAGAACCGGCCGTGGGAAGGAGAATTTTGTAACTCTCGGGGCGCCGGCCCCTTGGCTCTGTGTCCTCCGTGATCTCTGTGGTAAGCACTTTTCACCACAGAGGACGCAGAAAACACGAAGAACTCGCGGGTGGCCGACTACGTGGTTCCGCGCCGGCGGCGTCACTAAGACCAAATGTCAGATATCGGCGGGAGACCGGCCGGCCAAAGGTCCTTCACTGCCGCTCTGCTTCACCAGTTCCTCGATACTCGCCTGCGGCACGTAAAGTTTGAGGCCAAGACGCATTGAGTATACTTTCCCGTTGCTCAGCCAGCGGTAAAATGTGGCGCGGGATACTGGGATGCCGGTCCGGTGGCGCAGGGTAAGCCAAGCGCTCGAAGCTGAAAGTAAAGGAGCCTCAGCTTCAGGTGAAGATTCAAACTCGCCTACAGATGCCGAAGAATTTCTGGACCACGGTTGCAATGCCACGGCCATGCTCACCTCCTTTTCCCTATTCCCGATTTTCAAGGCGCTCAGTTGCAGGCGCGGCGTTCTCCGCCCCAAAAAAGATTCCTATTCCCGATTTAAGAAGCGCCGGTCTGCAACTGACCGCGGCTGCACTTATTCCAAGCTCGCGTGACGTGTATTTAATCCTCCAGGAAGGCTTCGCGGATCGCCGCGAGCTGGCGCCGGTCCCGGTTCCTGGAAGTATCCACTTCCCTTTCCGGTATCGCGAACCTGCCGCGCTCCAACACCACCCGCGTGGGCTGGTGAGATGAAAATAGAATAGGCTCTGCCGCCTGCCGATGGTGGTGAAGACACTTTCCCTCGGCGCCTGAAGCGGCTGGAAAGACACAACCTTTTTCAGAGCAGCGCCCGTCAGGAGGGAGGGACGGCGAAGCCGCGACCCTCGGAAAGGCAGTTGCCGCCCAATTCATCGCCTGTGGAGGCGCAGGAAGCACGGATGGAAGGGGTGTTATCTCAAAGCCCGGCCGCAGCGACCCAATTGACTTCCCGATGGGCGGAATTCCCTGTGGTAATGATTGCATGATCTAATCTCCTCTCTACACAGTTGGCATTATCTGGAATTGAGGTTAAGGGTGGAGTACTTCGAGTCAGACGTGTACTGCGCGAGGGGATGATCAAAGTCCGGCTTCCTCCTACGGTGCTGATACCCGCTGCAAGCCGGTGAGCGAGAATCAACAGGGATGCTTCGCGGCCCAGGACCGCATTGAAGGGTGAGGCCTTTGTCTCCTCTTCAGTCCGGCCCCAAGCAGCCGGTAGCCTAGCTGAAAAATTGGCCTTGACCTCAGGGCGCTTATTATGTAGCCTAGCCTTGAGGTAAGAAATAATAGCCGCGAATACTGTAAAGCCGATCACAGGTTTGAGACGAGCGGTTTCAGCCGATCCTGCCGTACGCTGGGATCTCACCCGCAGCACGTGCTGCGGTGTAACGCGAAGCTGATTCTTAGCTGTATTGTTTTCAGTAGCGAAGCAGAAAACGCGTCGCGCGGCGAAAGCCGGGCGCGGAATATGCAGCAACGCATGCGGCGTCCCATTAAAACCCGACGCAGATGAAAAGGCCGGCTTTTCAGGGGCATCAGCTAATAGGATCCCTATGCACGGCGGGAGCGGAAAGAACGAATGAGGGGTTGATGTCATCGGCGTTACGTAACTATACAGTAACTAGGTATCGGCTAAAAAAACCATGCGGTGGCAACAGCAACCGCATGGTTAAGGCAACTTATAAAGGGCGCCGCTTGGTTTCGCTGGCTAGAAGCTCCGAGCCAAGAAGCTGTTCACCATTTCGCTTCGTGACGGCATCTCAGGACCGGGGCGCCTGTCGCGGGGATGACCGCGACACAGTAGAGTCTAGCCTAGCCATATAGTTTTGTCAAGAGATATTTCAAAAGCAGGAGGAATATTATGCCAACCCTCGAGGTTCCCCGGGTGATTCGCAACGTCCGGCAGCGGCTGGGACTCAGCCAGGAGGGACTAGCCCGGCGATTGAACGCCACCAAAGGCGCCATCCAGCACTGGGAACGCGGGCGCAACCAGCCCGACCTCGCCCGGCTGTTCCTGGTGCGAAGCCTCTGCCCAGCCGGCCCGGAGCGCAAGGAGGTAGACGGCCTTATCCGTCAAGCTCAGGAGCGAGTGGCGGTGGATCCTGATCTGAAAGGGCGCGCTTCTCGCGCCCGCGTCCTCCCCGGCGCCGGATCACAAATGCTTCAGCGGGAGAACGCAAGGCTGAGACAGCATCTCACGAAGCTACAAGGTTCCGTCGATCGCCGCACTGAACAACTCCGCATTTTGGAGGATGTAGCCGCTGAGTTACAGCGGCAGGTTGCGGCGCTCAAGGCGGAAAGGACGAGTTCAAATGCTGCTGCCCCCATAGCTCAGCGAGGCGCCGAATAGCGCGGAGGGTTGGCGCCCTTCTTGTTGAGTGAGGTTCCCCGCGGTTTCTGCATCCTCCTCTATAGACCGCGGGGGAATTGGCCGCCGCAACCACAGACCCGTAGGCAAGATTGCAAGATTTGGGCCCGCCACAGCCAGAGTCGGCCTCGCTTACGGCTCCCGGATTCTCACGGCGCGAATCGACGTGACGACCGGCAGGCACTCAGAATCACCGCTGGCCAGTAGCCGAAGATAGCTGTTGGCGAGATCTAACAATTGCCCCGCCCGCCTATGTCCCCGGATTTCGAGCAGCAACTCAAAGGCCTTGCGGATGGAATTCTCAACCGAGATGTGAGTCTGACTCATGGATATTTCTCCTTTCCCCAAATGCGCCTGGCTGAAGCGCGGCGCGCAACCCCTCGACAGCCCATCCCCGCCTCGCGGATCTTCAACAGGAGGGGCCAAAAAGATAGAGGCGTCTTACTTCATATCATAACCAGTTAAGAAATATCAAATATATAAACATACGTCGTAGCGCAGAGTTTCACGTTTAAGAAATTCTGCGGCGGTTGCCTATTTTCCAACTGAAAAGCCGCAGCGTTACACGGCGAACGCTGCGTTACAAATCTGTTCGTTTTAGCGCAGGGCTCGCTTTTCAGCCCTGCGGCCTTTGAAATACACAAACGGCGGGTGGTTAGCGGCTGCTTGTTTCGTGAACCGTCCTGATTAACTGGATAACATTTTCAACCGGAGTTTCCGGCAGAACTCCATGTCCAAGGTTGAATATATGGCCGGGGCGGCCTGCGGCTTTTTGAAGGATTTTGAGAGCGCGCTGGCGGATAAACGGCGGGTCTGCGTATAGAACAATAGGGTCCATGTTTCCCTGCACCGCAACGCTTGGGCCAAGCCGGCGCCAAGCCTCATCTAACTCTACATATGCGTCAAGCCCGATGACAGCCCCCCCGGCGTTACGCATCAGCTCCAGCAGCGAGCCCGTGCCGGTTCCGAAATGAATGGCGGGCGCTTGAGGACTCAATTGTTGAAAGAGGCGGCGCATGTGCGGAAACACGAACTCTTGATAATCATCGGGGGAAAGGCACCCCACCCACGAATCAAAGACCTGGACCGCTTGCGCTCCCGCCTCAATTTGGCCGTTTATGAATTTGACCAGGTTTCTCGTCAAGTACTCCATTAGGGAACGCCAGGCGGCCGGGTCGCGATACATCAGAGTCTTAGTGTGGCGGAAGTTCTTCGACGCTCCGCCCTCGATCAGATAAGAAGCAAGCGTGAAGGGAGCGCCCGCAAACCCGATCAGCGGCGTTGTGGAAGGCAAGCCGGCCCGGGTACGCCGGACTGCCTCGAAAACATAGGCTAGAGACTCTTGTGGTTCAACCTCCCTCAGCCTGTCCACTTCTCCTGCTGAGCGCAGAGCAGGAGAGACTACGGGTCCTCCACCTTGTTCATACTCCAGCCGGAAGCCCATCGGTTCAGCGATGAGCAGCAGGTCAGCAAACAGGATTGCGGCATCCGCCCCGATCCGCCCGGCCGCGGACACGGTGACCTCTGCCGCCAGATCGGGGTCTTTACAGAGCGCAAGGAAAGGCGTCCGTGCGCGCAGCGCTCTGTATTCCTTCAGATAACGGCCTGCCTGCCGCATCAGCCAAACCGGGGTGGCGTCCGTAGGCTCCATCCGGCAGGCCTTCATGAACCGCGAGTCATACCAGCCGGGCTTAGGGCTATCTATTCGATCTGTAAGTGGACTTGAGACGGCTGCCTTGGAGTTGGCGCGGTCCTTATTCTCCAGAAAACAGCAAGCATGCTTAGCAGCTTCGTGCACCAGGATGCCCATCTTGTGGCGCTCAGGTTCGAGGTCAACCGAGATGCCATGAGCAGCAAGCGCCTCGCTGCAGGTTGGCCCTACTGAGCACACCACGCAGCGGCCTAGGGCGGCGCGCAAAGAGTCTAGCAACTCACTATGGGTTGCGACCCGTATGACGTGATCCACTTGCACGGCGTTCGTGAAAAGCGCCACGCGCACGCGGCCGCTTGCGATCGCGAGCAGCACGTCTTTGAGAGGGTTGATATCCTCCGGCAGCGCCCACCGGTAAACAGGGACTCGAAGCACCTGGGCGCCGCGGTCGGCCAGATTCTCGAGAAACTGCTTGTTGCTCGCCCCGTACTCCTGAACCACCACGCGCTTCCCCTGGAGAGTGAAGCCACCGGGATGCTGATCCAGCTTAAGAAGAATCTCATGCCAGGTACCAGGTTCCGGCGCGCTGATCGCTACGGAAATGCCGGCCTCCCGCGCGGCTCGCGCCGCCTTAGGTCCGCGAACAATCACGGTAGTTCTGGCGAGGGCCTGCATAATCTGTTCGCGTGAGCAGCGGCGGCTGATTACTTCGAGCAGCACGGTGAGTCCGGCGCCGGTCATGAAGAACACAGCGTCCACCTGGCCTGCCAATAGTTTCTCCGCAAAATCGTTGGCAGCGCTGTTTTCTTCGAGAGGAACTTCCCGCATGGAAGGCGCCACTCGCGGAACGCCCCGGTAATGCGAAATCAGAGTGGCGATTTCCGTGGCATGACGGCTTTCAAACGCCGCCACTTCCAGCCCTTCAAAGGTCGCGGTTGAACTCATGGTTTCCTTCATGTTAGGGAGCACTGGAGGATGGCAGCCTGCCTATTCAGGGGTTCTGCGAGAGGGATAAGATCGTTTGGCCAATGGCGGAAAGACTTGAGAATTACGTTAGCCTCACGAGATCCAAAGAGCACACAAGGTGCGACGTAAAAGAGTCGGGGCGAGAGGATTTGAACCTCCGACCTCTTGGTCCCGAACCAAGCGCGCTACCAGGCTACGCTACGCCCCGCTAAAAGCAGATGTGAAAACCCAGTGTCAGGCAACCGGCTTCAGGCTCCAGCCGCCGCTCACCACACCTGAAGCCAAAGCTCTGACACGCTAATCACCGAACCTGAGTTCTGGTCGGGACGGCCAGATTTGAACTGGCGACCCCTTGCACCCCAAGCAAGTGCGCTACCAGGCTGCGCCACGTCCCGGAAAAACAGGCATCAGGCGCCAAGCATCGAACGTGCGCTCAGCACCAGAGGCCAGAGCCGGTTTCAAATCTGGAGCCTAACAGGTCGAACCCGACATCTGCTTTCTAGCATTTGCGAGAAAGCATTGTCAAGATGCTGCGCAATTCCCGCTGAACTGATCGGAGTCCAGCGCCGTCTGCAGCGCGTTGGAAAAGCTGCTTCTGTTCAGGTCCCTCCAAGGCGGAGCGGCTCTGTCCGGCAAGCTGCCTTCTGGCCCCCTCAATGGTGAAACCTTCGCCGTAAAGGAGACGCTTGATCTCGAGGATCGTTTCGACGTCTTTGCGCCGGTAAAGGCGGTGTCCAGTGCGGGTCTTACCAGGCTTTAAGGTAGGGAACTCAGTCTCCCAATAGCGCAGGACGTAAGCCTTGGTCTGCGCCAGACGGCTTACCTCGCCAATACGAAAATATACCTTGTCAGGTATCACAGTTTCAGAGTGGCTTCCTTTGAGCGCGGATTGTGAACTCTGACCTCGGGACATTGGGAAATCGGGTCTCCCTTGGCCCTCATCTTAGAGAAACGCATCCATTGCGTCAACATCATCGTCGCAGCACGCCGCCGGCGTCCGCCGCTGCTGACGGCACTCGTTTCCGCTCTCCAAGAAGTCTGAGATATTTTTCATCGAACGAAAATCCTCAAAACGCCCTGCCCCACCCGCAACAGGGGGTAGATAATTTGCTAATCGAGCCGGACATTCCACATGATAGCGGCGCCCGGCAAGTACACGAGCTGTATTCGTCCAGAATGATTGGTGACACTCTTGATAGAGTGTCAGGATGCAGCTCAAGTCTCTGAGATGGCCCCGCTCCAGGTACCTGGAGCGGGGCGCGGTCGAGTTGAGCCGGGAAGCTCATAAGCGGCTGCAGTGGTTCGATTACTACCAAGTTCACGGTCGGAATGCGGCCCTCACCTGTCGTTATTTCGGTATCAGCCGCCAGACCTTCTACCGCTGGAAGCGGCGCTACGATTCGGAGCAGTTGAGCACGCTGGAGGACCATTCCCACCGGCCTCGCCGGCGGCGTCACCCGACCTGGACGGCGGAACAGGCCGAACGGGTTCGCCGTCTGCGGGAAGAGTACCCCCGCTGGGGCAAGGATAAGCTGGCGGTATTGTTGCGGCGGGAGGGCTGGGCCGTGTCGGTCTCGATGGTCGGTCGGATTCTGACTTTTCTCCGCCAGCGCGGAGCGCTGCGCGCGCCGGTAGTCTTTCGCGTGAAGCGGCGGCGAGGCACGGCGAACCGGCCTTGGGCTCTGCGCAAACCGAAGGATTATGCAGTCGAGAAGCCCGGCGACTTGGTGCAGCTCGACACCATGGACCTGCGGCCCGCCCCGGGTGTGATACTGAAGCAATTCACGGCCCGCGACATGGTCTCGCGCTGGGACGTGATCGAAGTCCATCACCGTGCCACCTCGACCGCGGCCGCCTTGTTCCTGGATACCTTGCAACGTCGTTTGCCGTTTCCTTTGCGCGCCCTGCAGGTGGATGGAGGCAGCGAGTTCTCCGCCGTTTTCGAGCAAGCTTGCCAGCAACGGGGCCTCCGCCTCTTTGTCCTGCCACCCCGATCCCCTAAACTCAATGGACAGGTCGAGCGGGCTAACCGCACCCATACCGAGGAATTCTATGAGATCACCCCCTGCTCGCTCCCGATCACCCAGCTCAATCAAGAACTCCAGAACTGGGAACGAACCTACAACACCGTCCGCCCTCACCAAGCCTTGGGTTACTTCACTCCCCAGCAGTT
>JBOGJZ010000129.1:0-1642 GCA_050745645.1 Terriglobia bacterium
GACCCGGACCCTGGAGCAGGCAGGCGAGAGAGGGCAGTTGAGAGTCTACGGAGAGATCGTGGACCGGATCAGCCGGCGCTTCCGGGTGGATTGGGAGCGGGAGCAGCGGATCACGGAGCGCCTCGCGCGCCAAGTGTGGTGCTACGGGTGGAAGGCGGTGGGCGGAGTCAAAACGAACCCAGCAAGTTCCGGCAGCTCAGGCAGTTCTGAAAATAATCCGCGATCCCCGATTTGGATCCGGGCGAACGCGAGAGGCCGCGCGCTGAAGTTTGTCTTCGGGCGGCGCCGGCGGCGCCGTCTTAGCGTCCGGGCAGTGCCGTTCTGGAGCCTCGCCGGGCTTTACGCGCTTGCGTTACGACGACCCCACAGGATGGAAATGTAGCGCCGCTTCATGGCGGCACATGCCGGGCGTAAAGCCCGGCGCTACTTGACGTCACGGTGTTATGCGGTGGCGTGTTGTCTCGACGGACAATCATTGTTAGTCTATCTGTCCGGGTCGCGCGCGGCTCGAAAAGGGATTCTGGATGTTCGGGAGGAAAAGATGGATACGATTAGTTCTAACATATCCCGGCGCTCGCTGCTAAAGGGAATTGGACCGGCAGTCGCGGGCGGTGCAGCCATGTTGGGCGCGGCACATCTGGCGCTGAGTCAATCAGCGCCGGCGAAGCCAATGAGCGGCAAAATCTGGAGCGGAGAATATTGGGCACACCGGGATGATCTGAAGCTGTACATGTACCGCAAGCGTGCCGGCGCTCCGAAGGCTGGCAAGGAAACCCGCCCGGTCCTGTTTCTAACCCACGGCTCTTCCGTCTCCTCACGCTCATCCTTCGATTTAACCGTTCCGGGGCATGGCGAATACTCTCTGATGGATGTCTTTGCCAGCTACGGCTTCGACGTCTGGACCATGGACTTCGCTGGCTACGGCAGATCCACCTGGCCCAAAGACAATTCCGACATCGCCGACGGTGTCAAAGACCTGGAGGCGGGCACGGCGGTCATGATGCGCGAGACCGGACAGGACCGCTTCAATTATTACGGCGAGTCCTCCGGAGGGTTGCGCGCCGGCGCGTTCGCCATGGCCAGCCCGGAGCGTGTGAACCGTCTTTGCCTGGTGTCCTTCACCTATACCGGCAAAGGATCGCCTACGCTCACCAAACGCGCTGATATGGCCGAATATCTTCGCACCCACAACCGGCGGCCACGCGGCCGGAAAATGATCCGCAGCATCTTTACCCGCGACAAGCCCGGAACTTCCGACCCTGCCGTTGCCGAAGCGATGGCGAACGCAGAGCTGAAGTTCGGAGCGAGCTGCCCCACCGGAACGTACCTCGATATGGTCGCCAATCTGCCCATTGTTGACCCGATCAAGGTGCTCTGCCCGGTGCTCATTATGCGCGGCCAATACGACGGCATCGCTACACTGCAAGACGTGCTCAATTTCTTCGAGAAGCTGCCAAATTTCGACCGCTGGTTTGTGATGATTCCTGGAGCCAGTCACGCCGTTGCGCTGGGCGTCAACCGCCGCCTGCTTTGGCACGCCATGCGAGCGTTCCTGGACGAACCGCCGCGGTTGGACGTCCCACAAAAAAGCTAGGCCGCGGACACGATACAGAACCCAGAACAGTAAAGCTGCTGAATCAAG
>JBOGJZ010000130.1:0-4082 GCA_050745645.1 Terriglobia bacterium
GTTCCGTCCTATTGCTCCTTTTTCTCGGAGTGTACTCCGGGCTGGTTGAGGAGCGGGCGTCAACGCTGCGAGCTAGCCTGATGATTGCCGCTTATCTGACTGCCCGCCTGTTCGACCGGCAGCAGCCAGCGCTGAATGCCGTGGGGATAGCGGCTCTGATTCTTCTGTTTCGCCGCCCAGCGTGGCTTTTTGATTCGGGGTTTCAGTTGTCTTTCACGGCCGCTTTGCTCATCGCAGCGCTTGCCGTGCCTGTCCTCGAACGTCTGACGGAGCCTTATCGCCGCAGCCTGCAGCATCTCCGGGATGTAAGTTGGGATGTGAGTTTTGAACCGCGCGCCGCCCAGTTCCGCCTGGAAATCAGGAGTTTGGTTGACTGGCTCAGCGCCCGGTCCGGCCTACTCAGCGCTTATCCCAGAACAGCAGTTAACGCCATCGCTTGGCCATTGCGCGCTGGCCTCTGGCTCTTGGAGCTTGCGATTTTCTCGGCGGTGATCCAGCTTGGGCTGCTGCTTCCGATGGCGGAGATTTTCCACCGCGTCACGCTTGCAGGTATTGGGCTAAACACACTGGCCGTGCCGTTAATGACCCTTCTTCTCGCGCTCGCTGTGCCCACTGTCTTGCTGAATCTTCTTTTCCCGCCCTTGGCCGTGCTGCCCTCAAAGGCGCTGGACATTATGATGAGAGGGCTATTGGCTCTTACCAGCCTTCCCAGGCTTCCTTCGTGGCTTTCCTTTCGGGTGCCATCCCCGCCCGGGTGGGTGGCTTGGGGATTTGCAATTTCGGCTGTCGCCGCTGCTTTTGCGCTATGGCGGCGCAGCCGGACATTGAAGTTCGTGGTCACGTTTGCGGCTGTTTTCGTGTTGTTGATTGCTTGGCATCCCTTTGCCGCTCAGACTTCAAACGGCCTGCTGGAGATCACCGGTCTAGATTGCGGAGGCGGTGAATCTCTGCTTGCCGTGCTGCCGGATCGCAGCGCGGTGCTTGTGGGAGCGGGCGGCGGCGGACGTGGTCAGCCCGGCAGAGATCCGGTAAGAATCGCCCGGTGGGATCCGGGGGCCAACATCGTCTCTCCGTATCTGTGGCGCCGGGGAATTTCGAGCCTGGGCGTCTTGTTAGTGCCTGATGATCGAAGTAGTTCGCTTCTCGGGATCGCTTCCATCCTGCGCAACTTCCGCGTCAAAGAGCTATGGTCTGTTCCACTGCCTCCATACCTGGCGGCGCCGCTCTTTACCCTGGCGCACGATCGTGGCGCGCGCATCCGGCTGCTTTCCAGCGGCGAGACCATCGAGTACCACGCGTTCAGGTTCAGCGTCTTCTGGCCTCCCGAAAGCAAAGATAGTTCGAGCACCGGAGGACTGGACTCCGGACTGCTGATGCGGATATCTGGCGCAGGAGGTTCCGTGATGCTTGCCCGAGATGCCGGCCCCGCTGCCGTTGACACTATTCTGAACTCCTCGCAGCCGATTGGGAGTGCGGTGCTTCAATATCCGCGATCTCAGCCCGCGGCAACCTTCATGAATACAGTGATAGGCCGGATTCGCCCGCTGGTCATCTTAGGAGCAGGCTTCACGGCGAGCGGCAGCAAGGAATCCGATCCCAAAGCGGTGATCGGAAAGTCAGAGGCCCTTTCGCCATCCGGCCTGGGGGCAGTCACTATCACTCTGAAAGATGGCAAGGCTACGGTGAGTGTCTATCGCCCCCGATCAGAATGACCCAATAGCGCTTTTCATGCTGCTAGACCTATGGGGCGGCGGCTGGAGTTTTTACCGGATCGATGTGGGTCACCGAGACCAGGTTCCCGGTGATGGTGCCTATGAGCATCATGGCTTTTACGCGGAGCGGCAGGCGCTGAGAATCGTCGCTGATCCAGATCAACATTCGCCCCTTTCTTCGGGAGAGGCCGCCAAGCGCGCGCGGCTCCATACGAAATGCGTACCTCGTTCCAAACGGGGTCTTAATCTGCTCTCTCGCCTGAACATCCACGACAACTGTTTGCGTCTTTGCGCCGTCGTTCACCGGGATATCGATCTGAGACCCCACGTGCAGCGGCGCGCTCCGCAGAACGTAGAAGGCGGTGACGAAATCTTCAACGCATGGAGGAATGGGGTTCTCGGCGTGTTTGACAGGGTGATCAGCCTTGCTCATGTCGCGCTCGCTCAGAAGGGCCAGTTTGCGCTGGCTATCAAAAACAATTTGCGTCACCTTGTGGCGACGGCCCTCGTTGACGATCTTCGAAATTTCACGCGAACAGAGCGTTTTTGGGTCAACCATGGATTGAAAGTGATCGTCCGTATTGAAAAGTAAAGAGACAAAGCCGTCCGACCGTGCTGAGGTGTCAATTTCGTAGGGATCATCAGGACCACTGCCCAATTGCTTCACGGAGGCAGTTACTCGCCCGGCCGAAAAGATCGACCAATTGACTTGGTAAGTTAATTGCTCGCCGGGCGCAAAGGGTAGCGGCCGGGTTCCCGGCGGAAACGCGAAAGCCAGACTGCAAGTTAGAGCTGCCGCGAGGAAGATGCCAAATTTAGTAAAAGAAGTAAGCATCAGTTTTAATTAGACGCGCCTGAGCCGCGAAAGGTCAACCGCCGCTGAGCTTATCTGAGCGCCAGCTTTATCGCCAAGAAGATAATGATCGCGACGAAGCCTAACGCCGCTTGGTACTCACGGTTTTTGCGATAACGCAGCCAAGTAAACCGCCCGGCGGCAGTCAGCACTTGCCCGCGCAGCGGAAAGAAGAGCGGCACGCGGTGCGCATAGTCGTCATAGGCCGCGCCGAATTTCTTGTGCAGGAATGCCTCCTCGCGGCGCATCACGGGAAAGTACATGGCCGCAAAAAGAACCAGATATACCGTTCCCAGAATATATGACCTCGCCGCAACCATGAATCCACATCCCAGGATGAAGCTTCCGAGGTAAAGAGGATGGCGAACATAACAGAAAGGCCCGGACGCGGCAAGGGTTTGGCTCTTCTCGATGTGCCCGGCCGCAAATGCCCGCAGCAGAAGGCCGGTCAGCGCCAGCGCGCTCCCGATGACCAGGAGCTCAAACGTTGGCTGGCTCAGCACGGCATAGGCGACGGCAAAGGCAAACGACAGCGGCACCCGGCGTCGAGCCGCCCAGGCGCCATAATCAAAATTCATGGTTTCGGGCAAGCCGCGCATGTACCGCGGTTACGACATCCTCCACAGAAATTCCTTCCAGAAATCGGATCTGCCGAGTCCGTCGCGTGTGATTGACCTTCTCACGGGTCCAGATCGCAATGTCCTCGGCGGCGAAGGGACCGTTGCGGCCCGGGTTGGTAGGACCGTACAGCGCGACGATTGGCACGCCCAGGGCTGCGGCGATGTGCAGCGGGCCCGTATCTCCGCCGATAAACAGCCGCGCACGGCGCGTCAGCGCGATGAGCTGCCGGATGGAAGCAGGAACATAGTGCGCCCGCCGCGCGCCGGAATCTCTGACGATCGATTGAATTTGCCCTGCCTCGGCCTGTGAGCCATTCAGAATGACGCTCCACGGTCCTTCGTGTTCAAGGCGTGCGATAAGCCGCGCATAATTGGACGGCGGCCATCGCTTCGCAATCCAGCCCGCGCCAGGATTGATCAAAATGAACGCATCGGCCTGTATTCGAGCCAATGTTTCTGTGGCCCAGCGCTCTTCGGCTTCGTCGTGCGGCAACGGAAATTCCCATCGGTTGATACGCGCGCCAAGCCATCGCGCCAGGGCAAGATTTTCTTCCACCACGTGCTTCGCACCCGCGGCCGGCGCTTGCTCCGTATAGAACCAGCCTGAGGCAGGCTCCTTCAGCCAGCCTGACGCAAGGCCCACTCGCCTGCCAGATCGAGCCAGGCGCCCGATCAAGGCTGTTTTGAGTAATCCCTGAAAATCAATTGCAACGTCGAACACTTCGGAGCGCAGAAAGCTGATGCTCTGCGCCACTTCTTGGGCAGTCCGCATGGAAAAGATGCGCTTTCTCCATCCCAGCGTATCGACCGTGAGTATCCTTTTCAGGAACGGGTTGTCTTCAATCAGCGGTGCGTAGCGGGCTTCTACCAGCCAACTGATCTCGGCTTCGGGATACG
>JBOGJZ010000131.1:0-4369 GCA_050745645.1 Terriglobia bacterium
CGCCAGCTAAGATAATTACGACTCAAGCGCAGTTGTGGATTGGCGATAGGTGCGATGTGCCACCCGAACAATTCAGGTTGTGGGCGGATCAAGATGTAAGCGAAGAGGATACCTATCTTTTCCCACCGAACAGCACCAGGCACACGGAGGCTATACTGAATCCCGTTTCGTTTATTACAGCCGAACAGAGAGATAGCATCATCGTAAAGGGGACTAGGTTTTTGTGGATTTGCGGACTCATAAGATACCGCGACACGTTTGATCGGCAAAATATCCCTGACTACGAGACTCGATTCTGTTATCGGTATGAAGAGCGATTCAATGTCCCTAGATCCATTTGGACGGTGGGGGGACCGCCCGAATACAATAAAGCAACTTAACAGGCACACCGCGACCCACAGCAGCGTCCAAATTAGGACACTACCCGTTCCCATGCGCAATTGACACTCGCAAGAGGCCTCTGCTAAATTCGAGACAGCTTGAGATTCGCCAAGGGGTTTTCTGCCAATACGCCAGCGGTTTCCAAATATCCCCGTCATCTTGCTGCTTGCTCTGCAAACCTTGGGCTGCGCCGTGAGCCGGACGAAGCACATCGCACGCCCTCAAGCGCCGTCATCTCTGAAGGAAGCCTCGGCAGCGCAACTGATTGCAGAGATTAATTCGCGAAGTAGCGCCGTCCGCAGTTTCACGGCCACGGTCGACATGGAAGCGTCCACCGGGTCGGTCTATTCCGGCGTTATCAAGCAGTATCACGATGTGCGTGGCTTCATTCTGGTTCAGCGTCCGGAGTGGATCCGCGTGGTCGGCCAGGCGCCTGTGGTGCGGACCGATATCTTCGACATGGTTTCCAACGGCAAGAGCTTCAGCTTGTACATCCCATCCCGGAACAAGTTCTATGTGGGGCCGGCAACGCCGCAAGGCCGGGCGCGGAATTCGCTGGAAAACCTTCGCCCGCAGCACATCCTTTACGCGCTGCTGTATCAACCTATCAACCCGGCGCAGGCAACCTATTTCCGCGAAGAAGTTGGGCAAGGAATGGAACACTACTACGTCATCGCGGTGACGGACGGCTGCGGCCCTGGACGAGTTAACCTGAAGCGCAAAATCTGGTTTGACCGCTCCAACCTCGAAATATCCCGCGTGCAGCTTTACGGCGCCGGAGGGGCCTACCTTGAGAACATTCACTACTCAGATTACAAAGATTTCGGGAGCGTGCGCTACCCGGCGCAGATCGGTATCGAGCGGCCGGTGGAGGATTATTCCTTGACGATCAAGATTCTTAACGCGCGATTCAATGAGCCGCTACCGGTTTCCAAGTTCACGCTCAAGAAACCAGCCAATGCTCAGCAGGTTGACCTTGGCTCGACTGGGGAGGCGGAGGCTTCTCATGGTCAGTAGGATGATCTTTGCCAACGTCCTGCACCGGCCTGTGCGGACGGCGGTCAGCATCCTCGCTGTGGCCATTGAGGTGGGGATGGTGCTATTGGTCGTGGGGATGACAACGGGCATGCTCAACGAAAGCGCTAAACGAATCCAAGGCGTGGGAGCAGATATCATGGTGCAGCCGCCCGGAGCCTCATTTTTCCTGGGCGTCACCGCTGCTCCAATGCCCACCAAGGTCGGCGACCGGCTTGCGGAGATACCCTACGTTGCGGAGGTTGCTCCCGTTCTCTTGCAGTTCAATACCAACGGCGGGCTAAATCTGATTTATGGGATTGACATGCAAAGCTTTGACACGGTGAGCGGAGGGTTCGTGTATTACGCTGGCCGCCCGCTTAAGAACACCTGGGATATTTTGGTGGATGATTGGTATGCGCGCGCCGACCATGTGAAAGTAGGCGCCACACTGAATCTGCTGGGGCACAATTTTCACGTCTGCGGCATCGTCCAGCATGGCAAAGGCGCACGGCTTTTCATTTTACTCTCAACGGCTCAGCAGATGACCGGGGCGCTGGGCAGAGCGTCCATCTTCTTCGTCAAGTGCGCCGACCCCGGTTACACCAGCCAGGTTCTGGGCGCAATTCGCAAGCTGCTGCCTCGCTATCAGGTGCTTTCGGTGAGAGAATATATGTCCATGATGACATCGAACAGCCTCCCGGCGTTGACGGACTTTGTCACCACGATGATCGCGGTTGCGGTTGGAATCGGATTCCTGGTTATTTTCCTGTCGATGTACACCACGATTACAGAGCGAACGCGCGAGATCGGCATTCTGAAGTCGCTGGGCGCTTCCAAGATGTATGTGATCCGGGCCATTCTTGAAGAAGCGGGGCTGATGGCCATTATCGGCATCGCTGTGGGTTGCGTGGGCACGTTCTTGATTAAGAGGCTGATTATCGCGTATTTCCCGACGCTTCCGGTTGCCCTTACCATGGACTGGGCGCTGCGGGCTGCCGGATTAGCTATCGCCGGCGCCTTGATCGGGGCTTTCTACCCTGCGCTGCGGGCGGCGCAGCTGGATCCAGTTGATGCTCTCAGTTACGAATGACCCGGGGTGCGGGTGGAGATACTTTCGCTGGCCGGGACGTCTGCGTCACGAAGCGGAGCCTAGCTGCATAGCGGCATTCGAAGCGAGCGGCGCCGGAAAGGACAGAACGGAAGGGCGCCCGGTCGCGCGCAAAAAACGTGGAATCGATTATCGTCACGCAGGACTTGAAGAAAATTTACCGCACCGGCAAGGTGGAGACGTTCGCATTGCGGGGGGTGAGCTTCCAGGCGCCGGAAGGTGAATTCGTCGCTATAGTCGGCCCCTCCGGCTGCGGCAAGTCTACTTTACTACACCTGTTGGGAGGTCTCACCTCGCCAACCAGCGGCAAGATTTTCGTAGATGGCAACGAATTCGGCGCGATGACGGACGCCGAGCGCACGCGCTTCCGCCGCAACAAGATCGGATTCGTATTCCAACGGTTCAATTTACTACCGGCTTTGACGGCGAGGGAGAACATCGTGTTAGCTCAGCATATCCAGGGTGACGGCTATAACCCGCACCGGTTCGAGATGGTGACGGAGATGCTCGGCATCACCGGCCGCCTGGATAACCGCCCTTACGCTCTTTCTGGCGGTGAACAACAACGCGTAGCCATCGCGCGGGCCGTTATCTGTGAGCCGAAAATCCTGCTGGCGGATGAGCCCACCGGCAACCTGGATACCGAGAATTCACAGGCGGTCCTGGCCATGATGCGCACCTTAAACCGCTCGCTTGAGCAGACGATCTTAATGATCACGCACAATCCAGAAGCGGCTGCGGTGGCAGACCGCATAGTTCCCATGCGAGACGGCCAGATTATTGAAGATTGAACCGGATAACGGGTTGAACGATGGCGAAGAGCATGAGAATTCACGATCACCCCCTGGCGGGCGCTCTCGCTCCTGAAGTTCCGAATGCGCGGCGCCGCATCTGGGGAAAGGTGAAGCTGGCTGTCAGCCGCAGCGTTTTCTGGTCGTATGAGCGCGGCTCCTGGCAGTATGACGTGATCTGCGCCATCATCCTGGCGTTTATCTTTCTTACCCCCGCCTCCTGGTTTCATGACCGCCCTACCCTCGGACTGACAAACCTTCGCAACGATCAGGGCATCGTCGAGATTGGACGCGCTCACGATGGCTGGCACTACCTGGTGGATGCGCGGCTCATTGCTTCCAGGGCTCCTCTTAAGCCGGAGGATGCCGCCCGTCAGATTCTGGAGCAACGCCTTCACAAGCCGGTCACGATAAAGACCGTCATCGCTCTGCGTAACCGGAATGATGTCGTCCTCGGCTATACTGTAGTTTTATCGCGCTGAGCGGACGCAACGTTAACCGGGTGCTCCGGGTTGCCGGACCTTATTGAACCACCGAGCCTTGAAACCTCCCGTCTCTGGTATTCGTCAAAAGTAGTGAGGGGCGCATGCGGAGGGCTGGAGACTCCGCGCGCTGAAAGTTGAGACCATTGAAGCTAAGCAGCGTCCGAATTCGCGTTATGCTCACGCTGGCGTGTTTAGTGTCGCTGTCAGCGGGATTGAGAGCCGCAGGCAGTTTTGGCCGCGCCGTACGCAGGGTTCCTTTAACTGTGAGGGATGTCCTGTCACACATGGACGACGCGGCCGTACAGTTGAAGACTATTTCGGCGCACCTGACATATACCACCGTCACCGTGCTGGTGAATGATCGCGCCACTCAGACCGGAGAGATCTTTTTCCGTAAGGGGAAGCGCCCTGAAGTATTGATAAAGTTTTCCAAGCCTAACGCGAAAGTGATTCTGTTCAAAAAGAACCATGCTGAGATCTATTACCCGCAAATCAATCAGATTCAGGAATATGATCTCGAGCGCCACCGCGACCTGCTGCAGCAGTTCCTATTGCTGGGTTTTGGCACTGAAAGCGCACAGCTTGAG
>JBOGJZ010000132.1:0-8910 GCA_050745645.1 Terriglobia bacterium
CGGCGGCAACGGTTGGGGATTTAGCTCAGTGCTTGCGGTAACGGCGCGGCTTCCGTTGATCACGGCGCGCTTAAGCCCTCCCAGGGCCTCCGTGTGCACGAGCATCGAATCTACGATCCCCGTGACCATCGTGTATTCCGCGGGCGTCGTCCACCCTGGCTGATGGATGTGTTTCAGGAGCTCCTGAAGGTCCCGGTCATCGGCCAAGCGTGTCAGGCTGCTACGCAGGTCATTGATTTGCCTCTCGAGATGCGCCAAATCGTGGTGCTTCATAACTTCCTCCTTAGCTTTTGCATCGTTTGCATCGTTTTATAAATCTACGAATGACCTTTTCCAGACCGCGGTCATCCCATTTCACTGCAAAACTACCCTCCGCCTAATAACGAGGGAGCCTAGGGTGAATAGAGCTGCGCTTAACATAAAGAAGGTTGAAGGCTCGGGCGTTGCTGTGGCTGCACCCTGGGTCAATACGACGTTGTCGAGACCATTCGTATTGTCGGTGCTAGGATCGGCGTTTTGAAACTCAAGCGTTGTTGAAGCTGAGGCGGCGGCGAACGATGTGCTGAACGGCTCCCAGACTTGCGTCTTTCCTCCCGCGCCCAGCGAGTTGGTCGATGTCTGAATCAACGTTCCGTCGACGAACACCTTGACGGTGCTTGTTGTGCCGTAGGGCCCGCCGGGGTTGACCTGGTTGCCTACGAAATAGGAGAGGTTGTAGGTCGCGCCCGGAGTTGTGGCGACTGTTTGTTCCACGCCCTCGACATTGTTTGAAACATCGCCGGTCAGATCCAACCATTGATTCCCGTCCTCGGCTGGAAACGTGAGGCCGAAGGAGGTATAGCTCCCGCTTACAATGGAAACTTGAGGACCAACCACGGTCCATCCAGTGATGCCCGTGGAGCCGCTATTGAAATTGCTGAAGCCGCCCACCGGAGCCAGCGGCGATTCAAAGCTCCCATTCGTGATAAGGTCCGCACGAGCTGGTAAGGCCAGCAGACAACTGCCGATGAGCGCAAGAGCAATGGTCCACGCCGTTCGGCTGCGCACCTCTGCAAAAATGCGATGACCGTCCGCTTGAAGCCACAACGATTTCTTTTTTTTAGCTGCGTACATATGTCCGGTCCCTCCTTGAGGCTTGGTTGCGTCGTCTATGCCAATTTCTTCTTTAATCCGGTCTCTACTCGCGTCGTGCGAACGAGCGCCCGCTATGCGATCGTAATCGAATGCCACCCTTCGGAACTATGGCCGCCTGACCAGTAATTGCTCGCGATCACGCGGTCATAAATGCGCACGTCCAGCAGGTAGCAGCATGGGCTGATGCCTGCTTTCCACGGATCCCACAGGAATTCGGTGGGCACTGGATATCCGGTATCTGCGGTGTTCCCGTTATAGGTTTTGGAAAGGGGCGTCCCGCCTGTGTCCACAACTGGGTAGCTGGCGTTACAGCCTCCTAACAAAACCACGCCGATACTGCTGAAGTTCTCATCCCAGGCCTGAAGGGTGATGACCACGAGGTTGCCCTTACCCCGTTCGACCGTCTCGCAGCAGCTCAAGTTACGACGGGTCCCGTCCGGCAGCTGAAGCTGCAGACCAATCATCGGCGGCGCCGGCAGCGGCGCGCCGTTATCCACCCGTACCGGGACAGAAGGACTGTCGAATTCAACGAGAGCGGAATTGCGGACCGTCAGCTTGAGGTAGTACAGCTTGTCGCGATCGGGCGGCGTGGACCAATCGGTAAGATAATCCTGCCCGTCGCAGTCCATATCCGCTACGTTGTACCATCCGCTCGCGTCCGGCACACGGCTGTAACTCGTGATCGGCCCGCCGTGGCACCAGTGGTAGTCCGTGATGGCCTGAAGGATCGGCGTCCAAGGGCCGCTGGGCGCTGTCGCATAGGAGACTTTGTACTGGAAAGGACTGGCAACGTTAAATACTCCTTTGACGTTTGCCCATCCGCCGAAAGGGTGGTCGCCGACCCCCGCCGGCTTGTTGTCGCTGGGCGTTGGCCCTGGCGGCAGGCTGGGACCCGCAGCGCGGCCGGTGGGGTCAATCTGAGAAGTAGGTATCAGGCCGACTTCAGTAATCATGGGGCCGGGAGGACAGAGAATTCTGCATACGCGACGGCATCGGATGGAACACAGCAGATGACAGAGTTGATGGCAAAACCGCTGCCACTTGGACTCCGCGAGCAGCTTATTGAAAGCGGCCGTGTCCTCCCGATCGACAGCATCGAGGAATCGCTTGACCAGCGCCTCGTCCTTGGCGAGCCGCTCTGTCACCAAAGCGAATTCACGCATCTCGGCGATGGTGACTTCCTGCGGATTAAGCGGCTCGCGGCACAGCTTTGAACAAATCAGAACGCAGTGCTTGCTGCAAAACCAACGGCAGATCAAAACGCAGAAGGGAAGCAAGCCGAGCCTGGAAAGTCCGCTCTGGAATTGTTCGGCGTTTTCTGCGCGAAAGGCCTCAGCGGCGCGGCCAAACGCGCCCTCGTCCTTGGCGAGCTTGCCAATGGCTTCGCCGGTCTGCCGCAGTTCGGCAAGCCGTGCTTCGTCTGAAGAGTTAGACATAAGACCTCCTCTGTTCGTTCTAGTTGTCCAAGTCGGGTCTGCCGATCGCGCGCTAGACAGCCGCAGTTTTGATGCGCGCCTGAATTTGCGGCAAGGCTTTGCGCAATTCAGTCCCCGCCTCGGCCGACAGCCGTTGCGTCAAAGCCGAAACGGCGGTGAGAATGGCTACGTCGGTTAATCGGGCGAGCGACTCCGGGGGCGGATCGGGAAGCGTTAACAGGACCTTCACCCACTCCGCCAGAACGGCCCACAATGGTGAATGCTGATCGATTGGCATAGTCCTTCTCCTTGTTGAGATTGACGTGCTGTCAGAATTTTCGGTGGCTGAAGCTCGCCCAAACTGTTCCTGGGCCTGTTGCCTGCGTCATGGCCGGTACCGCACTCCGCGGTTTGCACGCTTCAAAATCAGCCGCGTGACCGCGAAGTGCGCTCCGCCCCCCCGTGCCCTGGAGGTGAGCCTCGTACGCTTCAGCGTTTAACTTCGGCTTGATTCATGAGCAACTTGGCGGCCAATAGCCAAAGACATAATAAATGAGTGTTTCTCCTGAATGTGTCAGACTGTCCTCTGCCTCAAATGAGGCAGTTCTGCCTCAATTCGGACAACCGAAGATGGCACGGTTCGCGGCTCCGCCCTTCACGCACACTGCAAAGGCTTGCCGAAGATAGTACTTCCGTGATTTCGGCAGAACACGATCTGGTCGAGAATAATCCGGTCCAATGAATGCTGTAGTATTCTTGCGGCCGGATTGAGGATGAAGTGAGTTCGTTATAGGCTTAAACATCGTCCCAGCGCCTATGGTTCAGCCCGATCCAACTCCGCGAAGGCATCCCTTGGCCGGTGTGGCGGCTTCGGATACCACTCCGGACAATGGGCCGGAGCCTTTTCAGCCTTGGCTCAGGGAGGGCATTTTGTTGGCGGTTGTCGCAGTTGTCGGGATTCTCCAATATCTGACTCCTCCGACACTTGTTCACTGGCTTTACGTTTTACAGCGGGCCTACTATGTGCCCATCGTGCTTGCGGGTCTCAGCAGAGGCTGGCGTCATGGGTTGATCGTCGCCCTGCTCGCAGGAAGCGCCTTCGCCGTTGGTACGCCATCAATTTGGAAGGTGCCGCGCGTCGACGTACTCGACCAATGTTTGGAAATCTGCGTATTCTGCCTCGTGGGGCTGACGGCGGGTGTACTGACGGACCGGCAACGGAAACAGGAGCGCACACTTTTCGATACAACCCGCCAATTGCGTGAGGCTCACCAGGAGTTGCAAGAAAATTTTGAGAGTATGAAGCGTGCGGAGCGGCTTTATGCCTTGGGCCAACTCTCGGCCGGATTAGCCCATGAGATCCGTAATCCGCTGGCAAGCATCGAAGGCGCTGCCGGTGTCTTGCAGCGCGAGAGTCCGTCCGAGCAAAGGCGTCTTGAATTTCTTGACATCATTCAGAAAGAGAGCCGGCGTCTCAACCAGTTGCTCACGCGCTTTCTCAGGTTTGCCAGGCCTGCGGAACCTGATTTGAAGGTCGTTGAAATCGATAGTTTGCTGGACTCCGTAATAAGTTTGGCGCGGCACGCCGACGGCGCAGAGGGCCTGGAGCTGAAGAAGGACGTTCAGGCGGGCTTGCCAACGGTAGAGTGCGACCCGGAAAAAATGAAGCAAGTCTTTTTGAACCTGGTTATGAATGCGGTGCAGGCGATGCCGCTGGGTGGAACGGTCGTGCTCGCAGCACGGCAGGACGAAAATAAAATCACCATCGATGTGGCGGATCAAGGAAGCGGAATCAGCGGAGATGGCGTCGAGCGGGTGTTCGATCCGTTCTTCACGACCAAGGAAACCGGGACCGGCCTGGGCCTCTCCGTAGCGCACCAGATTGTAACCCAGCACGGAGGAAAGCTGACCATCCCGCGGAATTCGCCGGAAGGAGTAACCGTCCGAGTTTCACTTCCATTGAAAGCCGGCAATCGACATGAACAAAAACCGGATTCTCGTAGTTGACGACGATCCGAGCCTCCGGAGAGTGCTGGAGGTTCAGTTGGAGCAGGAAGGGTACGCGGTAGCATCTACCTCTTCTGCGCAGGAAGCTCTCTCGATGCTCCAGTTGCAATGCTATGACCTGATCATCACGGACCTGAAGATGCCGGACGTTTCGGGCATTGCGCTGCTCAAGCAGATTCGGTCGCAGTACCCGGAGTCCATCATCATTATTCTGACCGCCTTTGCCACGGTGGAAACAGCCGTTGAAGCGATGAAGGCGGGCGCGTATGACTATCTCACAAAGCCGGTGCATCCTGAAGAAATGTCACTCGTGGTCCAGCGCGCGCTTGATCATTTCCGGCTGGTTAAAGAAGTTCGGGTTTTGCGCGCCAGCCTCAATGAAAAATATGGGTTTGACAACATCCTGGGGCGTTCCGGCGGCTTACTGCAAGTTTTAGACACGGCAGCAAGGGCGGCGCGGACTAATTCGACCGTTCTGATTCGGGGAGAGACAGGAACCGGCAAGGAACTTCTGGCCAAGGCAATTCACTTCAATAGTTCCCGGAAAGGTAAGCCGCTCGTAACCATCAACTGCGCGGCGATTCCAAAAGAGTTGATGGAATCCGAGCTCTTTGGCCATCGGAAGGGCGCCTTCACCGGCGCGGTTGCAGACAAGAAAGGAAAGATCGAAACAGCTGATGGAGGAACTTTGTTCCTTGACGAAATTGGTGAGATGCCTCTGGAGCTTCAGGTAAAACTACTGCGGCTGATCCAAGAAGGCGAAATCGAGAAAGTCGGCTCCGAGGCCAGGAGCAGGGTTGACGTGCGCATCATCGCCGCCACCCACCGCGACCTTCAGGCCATGATCGAAGATGGAGCGTTTCGCGAGGACCTCTATTACCGGCTCGCCGTGATTCCCTTGACGCTGCCTCCTCTTCGTGAGAGGCCGGAGGACATCCCGGAGATGGTCCAGCATTTTTTGCGCCGAAGCAAAGAGAAAAATGGCAGACCCGAACTCATAATGTCTCAAGCCCTGCTTCCTTATTTCAGCAATTATCGCTGGCCGGGAAACGTGCGCGAACTCGAAAATGTGGTCGAGCGCGTCGTGGTCCTGGCGCGCGGTGAGGAAATCACAGTTCAGGATTTACCGGAATTCTTAAGGCGGCAGAGAGGAGACAGAGAGGCTCTCGAAATCGACCTGCCGCCGCAGGGCATTAGCCTGGAGGCGATCGAAAAAGAACTGATCTTGAAGGCTCTCGAAAAGTGCGCATGGAACCAGACCCGTGCCGCCCGTTATTTGGATATCAGCCGCAAGACGCTCATCTACAGAATGGAGAGGCATGAAATCCGCAAACCTCAAGATTCTCATGCTGTCAGCGATTGATGGGTAAAGCGTGGTTACCTCGCAAACGCGGACCTGCCGGAAAGGCGCTCGCGACCAGGCACGGAATTAGCAATCGCACCTTCCTTTCCACCCTCCAGCGAACGCCCAAGACCCACTACGCACCGCCGGTATGCGCCGTCACACCGGCGTGTGATGCAGGTCACTGCGCGTTTTTCCGGACGAAGCTGGATTAGCGCCTGATAGAGGCACACAAACTGTTTGGTTGACACCGCAAGAGTGAAATCCAATAATGGACCCGTGCCCGGAAGAGAATCATAATAGAGCATAGGAATTCAAACCCCTCCGAGGTGAACCGCGAATGGCAACCGCAACCACCCCAATGCATAAATCCGTAGCGCTGCCCACCGAGACGCTCTTGGCCGCGTACCGCACGATGTTTCTATCGCGCAAGCTGGACGACAAAGAAATCCAGCTCAAGAGCCAGAATCGCGCCTTCTTCCAGATCAGCGGAGCGGGCCATGAAGCCGCGCAGGTCGCCGCCGCCTTGTGCTTGCGTCCAGGGTACGATTGGTTCTACCCCTATTATCGTGACCGCGCGCTGTGCCTGCACTTGGGCGTGACGCCGCTGGAGATGCTTCTCGGCTCGGTGGGGTCCAAGGACGATCCCGCCTCGGGCGGGCGGCAAATGCCTTCGCACTGGTCATCGCCCTTGCTGCACATCGTTTCGCTCTCCAGCCCCACCGGTACTCAGATACTGCAAGCGGCCGGAGCAGCAGATGCGAGTCTCTATTACGCCCGCGTTCGCGAGGCGGCAGGGCTTGCCCGGAGCTTTAACTCCGATGAGGTCGTTTTCGTCTCCTTCGGCGACGGCGCTACGAGCGAGGGCGAGTTTTGGGAATCCCTGAACTGGGCTTCGAACGGCAAGCTGCCTTTAGTCTACATGGTCGAAGACAATGGCTATGCCATCTCGGTTACGACTGACGTGCAGACTGCCGGAGGGAGCATCTCCCGCCTGCTCGCCGGCTACCCGAATCTCCTGCCGCTCGAATGCGATGGAACCGACCTGCTCGCCAGCCATGAGGCTGCCTCGAAAGCTGTAGAACACGCCCGCAAACGCCGCGGCCCTGCTCTAGTGCACGCGCACGTGACCCGGCCGTATTCGCACTCCCTCTCAGATGATGAGCGTCTGTATAAGCCGCCGTCCATTCGTCAGGAAGAAGCGAACCGCGACCCGGTCGCGCGTTTCCGGGAATACCTGCTGGGTTCCAGAAAGGTAACTGAAGCCCAGTTACAGGAATTGGAAAGCGACACCGGGCGCGAGATATTGGAAGCGGTGGATAACGCGCTCCAAGCGCCTCCTCCCACTCCGGAATCAGTGAATCTGTACCTGTTTTCGCCGTCGATCGATCCCACCTCTGACAGCTTCGACCGCGCTCCTCGCTTTGAAGGGGCGCCCGCGACCATGGTGGACTTGATCAACGCCTGCTTGCGGGATGAAATGGCGCGTGACCCGAGGATATTGGTGTTCGGCGAGGACGTGGCGGATTGCAGCCACGAGGAAGCGTTGCAGCAGCTAAAAGGCAAAGGCGGCGTCTTTAAGGTGACGCACGGCCTGCAAAAACGGTTCGGCAGCGCGCGGTGCTTTAACTCGCCGCTGGCGGAAGCTTCCCTTGTGGGCCGCGCCATGGGCATGGCCACCCGCGGCCTTAAGCCTATCGTGGAAATTCAATTTTTCGATTACATCTGGCCGGCCATGATGCAAATCCGCGATGAGTTAACGACGCTGCGCTGGCGGTCCAACAACACTTTTTCCTGCCCAATCGTGATTCGCGCGCCCATCGGCGGGTACCTGGCAGGCGGGGCAATCTACCATAGCCAGTCGGGCGAATCCATTTTCACTCACCTGCCGGGCTTGCGAGTCGTCATGCCTTCGACGGCGCTCGATGCCAATGGCCTGTTGCGCACCGCGATCCGCGCGGATGACCCTGTGCTGTTCCTCGAACCCAAACACCTTTACCGCCAGACCCATAATCGCAGCCCCTATCCTGGCACGGACTATATGATCCCATTCGGGAAGGCCAGGCTCGTGCGCGAAGGTTCGCACCTCACCATAGTGACCTATGGCTCGCTGGTGATCCGGTCCGTCCAGGCTGCCAAAACGCTCGAGAAAGAAGGAATCGAGATCGAGATCCTCGATCTGCGATCGTTGCAGCCTTACGACTGGGACTTGATCAGCGCGTCGGTGAAAAAGACCAACCGCGTGATCATCGCGCATGAAGACAACATTTCCTGGGGTTACGGCGCGGAGATTGCAGCGCGCATCGGCGAGGAGCTATTCGATTTCCTAGACGCGCCCGTGCGCAGAATTGGGGCTAAGGATCTGTTCGTTCCCTACCATCCGGCGCTCGAAGCAGCGGTGCTCCCTCAGTCAGCTGACATTGTGCGGGTGGCGCGCGAGTTGGCAGCCTACTGACCCAGGGAATTTTTGAGCCTTTCTCATCCCTCCGCCGTCAACGGAAGGATTCGCGGAGGAGGAGGGCGGATTACCCATCTTTTTCTTCCCATCGGCTGCATCGCTCCCCTAAACCTTGCTCTGGAATCACCCTTACCCAGCAACTTCACTCCAACGCATTATGGAAGCCAGCGTACACCGTGTGAATCAAGCCCTTACCGTAGATGTCATGGAGGTTCATCTGAGTGCTTGATGGCGCGGAAAAGCGTCTCAATTCTGGCTGGAAAGGAGGGGTGCAGGGGTATAAACAGACAAGGAAAGCAATGAGATGCGTTCCGAACTCCGGGCACGCATAACCGAATCACCCCGTGAGCAGTGTGGCAGTGAAGAGGGCAGCCAAAATCCGGCTCCCTCGCCACTGCTCAATCTGTCTCGCGTCCGCGGCCGCTCGCGCTTGGGTAAAATCTACGGAGCATATTCCAAAAGCACAATAGGAGTCCCTGGTATCAGGGCCGGGCGAGGACGCGGGTTTTCAGGCGTCGCGGCTTTCGGAGGTATTAGTTTTACAGCAGTAACCA
>JBOGJZ010000133.1:0-12497 GCA_050745645.1 Terriglobia bacterium
AGATTCTTCGCTCCGCTCAGAATGACAACGATAGAATCGAATCGGCTCAGCATGACAATCGCCGTGGTTTTTGGTTGCGGCCAAAGGCCGCCCTGCGTTACAAAAGTGCAGTCAGCGGGATGCTGGCGTCACGGACGGAGACATTAGTGAAAAAGAAGTCGCTCTACTTTCTGTTCGCCCTATTTATTGCGATTGCGCCGCTATGCTGGGCGCAGGCGCCCATGCCGCTGAAGCTAATCCGGACCATCAAAATGCCTCAGGTCAGGTGTCAGCAAGCTAGCCTGAACAGCCAGCAACTGGCGCAGGCGGTAAACACCGAGCGCATATTCGGCATCGCGTGCCATTTTGACCGGTTTGGGCTTGACCTCAAGCATCACCGCCTTTTCGCGGTGCCTGAAGACAACCACACCGTAGAGGTCTACAGCGTCCCGTCCGGGAAGCTCCTGCACAGTATCGGTGGAATCGGGATGGCGCACGGCGTGCTTTACCGGCCCGGCATAAACCGGATCTACATCACCGATGGCGCCGACGGTTTGCTGCGAATCTATGACGGAACGTCTTATCGCTTGCTGAAGACTGTGAAGCTGCTAACCGACGCCGACGCGATCGGGTACGACCCTGCGACCCATTATCTCTACATCGCAAACGGCGGCAAGGACGCAAAGCTCGACTATACGCTGCTGAGCATTGTGAACACGGATACGGGCGAGCACATCGGCGACATCAAGATCAATGGGAACCGTCTTGAACAGATGGCGCTTGAGAAGTCCGGGCCGCTGCTTTTCATCAACGTGACTGATAAACGCGCGGTGGGTGTGATTAATCGTAACCAACGCGCGGTGGTGGCGATGTGGCCGATTCAAGAGGGCGACATTAATGCTGCTATGGCGCTCGACGAAGCCGATCACCGGCTGTTTGTCGCCTGCCGAAGCGGAGTGATGAACGTATTCGATATGGAAACCGGCAAAGTCGTCGCCGTGCTGCCGATCTCGAAAGGTGCGGACGACATGACCTATGACCCTGTTCGTAAGCGCATCTACGTTCCTTGCGCGGAGGGATTCATTGACGTGTTCTATCAGCGCGACCCGGACCACTACACTCTGCTCGGCAAGGCGCCATCTGGACCTATGGGCAAGACAGGTATTCTCGTCAGCTCGCTTGACCGCTACTACGTGGCCGTCCCGCCGCACGGAAGCACCGAAGCTGAGATTCTGGTGTATCGAGTTCAATGATCCTGTCGCGGAGGCTCAGCTTGACAGCGCAGCGGCGAGTTCAGCTCGCTATGCGGCGGCGTAAAGCTGAATAAAATAGAAAGGAGCGCGCGAGGATCGGCTCTTTGAGCGCATCTCAGCAAGCTAATCCCCGCCAAGATAATTATGCTACATACAGGACGTCATTTTCTTCAAATCCCTGGCCCCACGAACGTTCCCGACCGGGTTCTCCGCGCGATGGACCGGCCAGTTATTGACCACCGCGGACCCGAATTCGCCAAACTGGCGAAGGAAGTCCTTGAAGGCCTCCGGCCGGTATTCCAGACGGCCGGTCCCGTTGTTGTGTATCCGGCGTCCGGCACCGGAGCTTGGGAAGCATCCATTGTTAATACCCTTTCTCCGGGTGACCGTGTGCTCATGTTTGAGACGGGGCACTTTTCGCAACTCTGGCGCCAGATCGCGGAAAGATTCGGCATCCAGGTCGAATACGTGCCGGGCAACTGGCGCCGGGGTGCGAATCCAGCAGAGGCAGAAGCCCGGTTAGCCTCGGACGCACAACACACGTTCAAGGCTGTCATGGTGGTTCACAACGAAACATCAACCGGGGTGACAAGCCGGGTGGCGGAGATTCGACAGGCGATGGATCGCGCCCGTCATCCGGCGTTGCTGATCGTGGATACGATCTCCTCTTTAGCTTCCATCGATTACCGCCACGACGAATGGCACGTTGATGTGACCGTGGCTGGCTCGCAGAAGGGCCTGATGCTGCCTCCGGGTCTCAGCTTCAACGCGATATCCGAAAAGGCGCTCGCCGCGAATAAAAACGCCAAATTGCCGCGGTCGTATTGGGATTGGCAGGAGATGCTGAAGCCGAATCGCGCCGGCTTCTTCCCCTTCACGCCGGGGACGAATCTTCTGTATGCCTTAAAGGAAGCCCTGTTAATGCTTCACGAGGAAGGATTGCCGAATGTTTTCCACCGGCATCAGCGCCACGCGGAAGCAGCTCGCGCGGCGGTGCGGGCCTGGGGCTTGGAAATCGTTTGCGAAGAGCCGCGCGAATACTCGAATTCCCTGACCGCTGTTTACACGCCGGAAGGATGCGACGCAGATAAGCTACGCAGCGTGATCCTTGAAAATTTTGACATGTCGCTCGGGTCGGGCCTGTCCAAACTTGCAGGCAAGGTATTTCGCATCGGACATCTCGGCAGCTTCAACGATCTCATGCTCGCGGGGACGTTGAGTGGAATCGAGATGGGCCTGCAACTTGCAGGCGTGCCCCATAAACAGGGTGGCGTGACGGCCGCTCTCGATTGCCTTGCTCGAACGCCGGGGAAAGAGAAATCTGCTGCACCGGCAAGCTAGCATTGTGTAACAGAAGTCCGCTGATTAAGCTGGTTTGTTGGATCGGGAAGGCTCTGAAAGGAATAACCAGCGTGGACCCCGCTTGCGCGGGGGTGACAACCGGAATCAACGCCGCGTCACTCTCACCGTCATTCCCGCGAAAGCGGGAATCCAATGACCTGGACCCCCGCTTACGCGGAGGTGACGGCGTAGGCGATTTTCATCCGTTATGGGTGGGCCAAAGGCCCGTGTAACACTCGGTCGAAATGACATTCGCACTTATGCAGCGAATTTATTAAGTCGGGACTCTAGCAGACCGCTGCGCACGCCCCACCCAAAAGGGTGAGCTAGGACCAGATAGAAGGATCTGATGCCCGTCCAGACCTCCGGAGCCACCGCACGCAAGCGGATATTTTCGACAAGCGGCATGGTGCTCTTTCTGTTGTGCGTGATGTACGGGTTCACGTACATCGACCGCACCAACGTGAGCATGGCAGCTCCCGTTTTCGGCCGCGAGCTCCATTTTAATAACACTGAAGTAGGGCTTGTGTTTTCGGCATTCGCCTACCCCTACTTGGTCTTGCAATTTGTGGGTGGGTGGTTCAGTGACCAGTTTGGCGCGCGACTGACCCTGACCCTCTGCGCGGTTATCTGGGCAGGCGCCACCGTCCTCACGGGACTGGCAGGGGGCCTCGCTTCCATGCTGTTCGCGCGCGTCTTGCTCGGATTTGGAGAGGGCGCGACTTTTCCGACGGCCACTCGCGCCATGTCTGACTGGGTGCCGGAAGGCAAGTGGGGGTTTGCACAAGGCATTACTCATTCGAGCTCCCGGCTGGCCAACGCGCTGACTCCGCCGCTAGTTGCGTGGCTGATCATGCTGGTGACATGGCGAGGTTCATTTATACTTCTTGGCATCGTCAGCTTCGCCTGGGCTATTGTGTGGGTTTTCTACTTCCGGGATAATCCCGCCGATCACCCGGGTGTCACAGCGAAAGAGTTGAAATCGCTCCCCAAACGCCCCGCCGGGGTTAAGAAGAAAAAGGACCCGGTCCCGTGGGGCCGCCTGGGCCGGCGTCTGCTCCCGGTGACGATTGTTTATTTCTGTTACGCCTGGACGCTCTGGATGTATTTCGCCTGGATACCTTCTTTCTTTCTGCATAGTTACAAGCTGAATTTAAAAAACTCGGCGCTCTTCTCAGCCTTGGTTTTCTCTGCTGGCGTAGTAGGCGACACGCTGGGCGGGGTGATCAGCGATTGGATTCTCGTCAAGACGGGCGACAGGGACAAGGCGCGCCGTGATATGGTGGTTGCCGGCCTTCTTCTCACACTCGCTTGCTTAATCCCCATTTTCTACGTCCGCAACATCGACATAGTGGCTATTTGCCTGAGCATGGGGGGATTTTTCTCAGAGCTCACCATCGGGCCCATGTGGGCAATTCCTATGGATATCGCGCCGCGCTACTCCGGCTCCGCCAGCGGTATTATGAATTCGGGATCGGCGCTCGCGGCCATCCTTTCCCCGCTTGTTTTTGGCTTTGTGATCGACAAGACGCATAACTGGGATTTGCCTTTCATCGGCAGCATCGGCCTGCTCTTATTCGGCGCCATCATGGCGTTTTGGATGAAACCCGGCGAGCCGCTGCCTGGCGCCGGCGCGGGTGACGCACCGGGAGTGAGCGAAGCGAGCGCTTAGGGTCGAGCCGCGAAAGTTGAGCCGCCGCCTGGTGATTTCAGACCCACTTAAACTCGAGGATACTTTGCAAACCCAACTACCGCCCAGCTCCCACGCCACGCCGGTTGATTCGTTTCAACAGGCGCTCGAGCTGGAAAATGAGCTTAAGAAAACGCTGCGAGGCGAGGTGCGCTTCGATCGCGGAAGCCGCGCGCTTTATGCAACCGATGGATCAAATTACCGGCAGATTCCCATCGGCGTGGTTGTGCCGCGTGATGCGGAAGACGCGATTGCAGCAATGGCTTGCTGCAGAAAGTATGGCGCTCCGGTTCTGGCGCGGGGCGGCGGAACGAGCTTGGCCGGGCAGTCCTGCAACGTAGCCGTGGTTTTCGACTTTACCAAGTACATGAACCAGATTCTCGAGATCGACCCGGAGCAACGATTTGCCCGGGTGCAGCCGGGCGTCGTTCTAGATACCTTGCGAAACCGGGCGGAGACTCACCGGCTGACCTTCGCGCCTGATCCCTCGACACACAGCCGGTGCACTATCGGCGGAATGATTGGCAACAATTCTTGCGGCACGCATTCCCTGCTCGGCGGCAAGACCGTGGACAATGCCGAAGAACTGCGAATCCTGCTTTATGACGGCACGTTGATGACAGTGGGAGCGACAAGCGACAAGGAGTTTGAATCCATTGTTGATCAGGGAGGACGTCGCGGTGAAATCTATGCCAGGCTGCGCGCCATCCGGGATCAGTACGAGGAGCTTGTCCGCGCGCGTTTCCCCCAAATTCCACGCCGGGTCTCCGGTTACAACCTCGATGAGCTGCTGCCGGAACGGGGATTCCACGTAGGGCGCGCTCTGGTCGGGACTGAAGGCACCTGCGCCATGGTGCTCGAAGCCAAGGTGAAGCTGATTCATAGTCCTCACCACCGGGTATTAGTGGGATTGGGCTACCCAGACGCCTTTTTGGCAGCCGATCACGTCCCGGAAATCTTGGAATTCAAGCCAATTGGTTTGGAGGGTTTTGAGGGCAGCATCATCGACGGCCTGCGAAAAAAGAAAACTCCTAACCTCGATCTTCTCCCGGCTGGGCGCGGCTACCTGCTGGTTGAGCTTGGCTCTGATGACTCCAGCCAGTCGCAGAATCTCGCCTTGGGTCTTGCGGAACGTTTGAAGCAAGTGGCTGATCCGCCCGACATCCGCATCTATAGCCAGAGTGAAGCGCGAGCGGTTTGGCGCGTGCGTGAGGCGGGACCACGGGGCGCTCTTTTCCTGCCAGGCTCCTCGTACAAATGGGAAGGATGGGATGATTCAGCGGTAGCCCCGGAAAAACTCGGCGCTTACCTGCGCGACCTGCGGAAGCTCCTGAACGAATTCAGCTACGAGGCGGCATTTTATGGGCACTTCGGGCACGGCTGCATCCACATGCAGGTCAGCTTCGACTTTCTCAGCGAGCCGGGCATTCGTAAGTACGCTGAATTTATCGACCGCGCCGCTGACCTGGTGGTCAGCTACGGAGGGTCTCTGTCTGGAGAACACGGTGACGGCCAGTCTCGCGCCGCGTTGCTTCCCAAAATGTTCGGACCGGAACTCATTAAGGCTTTTCGCGAATTTAAATCCGTCTGGGATCCGGAAAACAAAATGAATCCCCATAAAGTGGTTGACGCCTACCTGCCCACAGAAAACCTGCGGCTCGGCGCTGACTATAAACCGCGTGAGCCGCGCACCCATTTCCGCTTTCCGGACGATGACGGCTCCTTTGCCAGGGCCGCGCTGCGATGCATGGGAATTGGAGCGTGCCGCAAGCGTGATGCTGGCGCGATGTGCCCCAGCTACATGGTGACTCTTGAGGAAGCTCATAGCACTCGCGGCCGCGCCCACATGCTTTTTGAAATGCTTCAGGGCGAGGTGGTAGGAGACGGCTGGAAAGATGAACACGTCAAGAAATCGCTTGATTTGTGCCTTGCCTGTAAAGCGTGCAAATCAGAATGCCCAACCAATGTCGATATTGCGACCTACAAGGCCGAATTCCTGTCCCATTACTATGAAAGCAGGCGCCGCCCTTTGTATGCTTACGCTTTTGGCCTGATTGACCGCTGGGCGCGATTGGCTTCGATCGCCCCCGGCGCGGCGAATTTCCTGAGCAATGCTCCTGGACTCAGCCAAATCATGCGGCGAGCGCTGCAGCTAGCGCCGCAGCGCCAGATGCCCAGGTTTTCCAGTTCAACTTTTCAGCAATGGGCTCGAAAGAATCGTGTTCCAGATCTCGAAACGAAGGCAGGCCCGGCGGGCAAAGGCCGCGAAGTCATTTTGTGGCCTGACACGTTCAATAATTATTTTCACCCTGAAACGTGCCAGGCAGCTTTTGAAGCGCTGTCCGATGCCGGCTTCAAGGTGACTGTTCCCCGCCAGCACCTCTGTTGCGGGCGGCCGCTCTACGATTTTGGCATGCTCGATACGGCCAAAAATTACTTGCAGCGGGTTATGAACGCCTTGAACGATCCGCTTGGCGCTGGGGTTGCGGTGGTCGTGTTAGAGCCGAGCTGCGCTTCGGTTTTCCGGGATGAACTTCGCGGTCTGTTTCCCGTGGACACGCGCGCTGACCGGCTGCGAAGCCAAACCTTTCTGCTCAGCGAATTTCTCGAACACTGCTCCCCAGATTACAAACCTCCGAGCTTGAAGAAAAAGGTGCTTCTCCACGGCCACTGCCATCACAAATCGTTAATGAAAATGAACGACGAGGAATCGCTGCTCCGGAAGATGGGGGCCGACCTGGAAACGCCCGATTCGGGCTGCTGTGGCATGGCGGGTCCGTTTGGATTCGAACGCGATAAATACTCAGTGTCGCAGGCCGTGGGCGAGAGAGTGTTGTTGCCGGCGGTGCGGAACGCGGCGCCTGAAACGTTAATTGTTTCGGATGGATTCAGTTGCCGGGAGCAGATATTTCAGGCCACCGGTCGTAAGGCAATTCATCTGGCAGAAGCCATTCAAATCGCGTTTCAAGAGGATAAACGTTCTGGCGATGCCGAGCGGCCCTGAACGGGTTTGTGGTGAGGCGAGCAGCAGGTAGCGCAGAGTTTTGTATTTCAGAAACTCTGCGGCTTTTGTCGCAATTCCAACCTGCGGGCCGCGGAGTTTGAAAAGCGAAAACTCTTCGCCACCCGCTACGGCTTGGCCCGCTATTCGATGGACGCATTGATTTTTGATTTCACAAGAGAATGGAGAATCACATGACAAACAATGCAGAGCAATTGCCTGGAGTGGAGATTCTGGGCGCCCGCAACGAGCAATATGACGAGATTCTGACTCCTGAAGCCTTGAAGTTTGTCGTCGATCTGGAACGGCGCTTCACGCCGAAGCGCCGCGAGTTGCTGGCCGCGCGGGCTGAGCGGCAGAAGAGAATCGACGCCGGCGAGCGTCCGGATTTCCTCCCGCAGACCGCGGATATCCGCAAGGCCAACTGGACTGTGGCTCCGCTGCCCGCCGACTTGCTAGACCGCCGGGTCGAAATTACCGGACCCACCGACCGCAAGATGATTATCAATGCACTGAATTCGGGCGCAAGTGTATACATGGCCGACTTTGAGGATGCGAATACCCCTACCTGGAGCAACCTCATCGAGGGTCATCGGAATCTATGCGACGCCGTCCGGCGGACGATTGCTTACACCGACCCGAAGACTAACAAAGCCTACAAGCTGAACGATAAAACTGCTGTGTTGCTGGTGCGGCCTCGCGGCTGGCATCTGCCCGAGAGGCACCTCGTCGTGGACGGCGCGCCGATGTCCGGCTCGCTCTTCGATTTCGGGCTGTTTTTCTGGCATAACGCCAAAGAACAGCTTGCGCGGGGAACGGGGCCTTATTTCTATCTTCCCAAGCTGGAAAGCCATCTTGAAGCGCGGCTGTGGAACGATGTATTTCTGCATGCGCAGGAGACGCTCGGATTGAAGCGCGGAACGATCAAAGCCACTGTGCTCATCGAGACGATCCTGGCAACGTTCGAGATGGATGAAATCTTGTACGAATTGCGGGAGCACTCATCCGGGTTGAACTGCGGCCGGTGGGATTACATTTTCAGCGTCATCAAGAAGTTTGCCAACGACCCCTCTTTTGTGTTGCCCGACCGCGGCAAGGTGACCATGACCACCCACTTCATGCGTTCCTACAGCAAGCTGCTCATTAAGACGTGTCATCGCCGCGAAGTGCATGCGATGGGCGGGATGGCCGCCTACATCCCGGTCAAGAGCGATTCGGCAGCGAATCAGACCGCGATGGAACAGGTCCGCGCTGATAAAGAGCGGGAAGTGCGTGACGGGCACGACGGCACCTGGGTCGCGCATCCGGGTCTGGTTCCACTTGCCAAAGAGGTGTTTGACCAGCATATGCCTCAACCCAACCAGATCGCCCGCAAGTTGGAGGATGTCCACATCACAGCCGCAGACTTGTTGGTCGCGCCAACAGGTGACATTACAGAAGCCGGCCTGAGGCAGAACATCGCCGTGGGGATTGGGTACTTGGAATCGTGGCTGCGCGGCATCGGCTGCGTGCCCCTTTTCAACCTGATGGAAGATGCAGCCACAGCCGAGATCAGCCGGGCTCAGCTTTGGCAATGGGTGCATGACGAGGCTCATCTGAATGACGGACGCGTGATCAGCCTTGATTTATGCTTCACGATCATGGACGAGGAGCTGGGCAAGATGCGCAAGTCCGCCGGAGACGCGCAGTTTGAGGCAGGTAAGTATCGGGACGCAGCCCAACTACTGCGAGAGCTGATTCAAGCGCCTCGTTTCGTTGAGTTCCTCACGCTACCGGCCTATGATCGCTTGCAATCTCTTGAACAGCGCTCAGCCGCCCAAGCGTAGGATTTGTCGAGGAGAAAAGACTGTTCTGATGTGAGCAGCCTTTCACGGGTTGATGGGAAGGGTTCGAACCGGCTCATGCTGAGCCGGTTAGCTCCTATCGTTGTCATTCTGAGCGAAGCGAAGGATCTTACGGCAAACTCCGCGAAGAATGTAGATTCTTCCGTTTCGATACCGCAAGCAGTCCGTCATGTCGCCTTACGATATCTGCGAAGCATGAAAATGACCCCTCACCCGCACTCGGTCCTCGGGCGCCTTCCCAAGAGGAGGGTGGGGAGCGGGAAAGCAGCGCTTCCCATCGCGAGCCGGGTGAGGAGCTGTCAAAAATTTTCAGGGCAGACTCTGAATTCGCGGAGCCGTTCAAGCGCAGGCTGCTGAATCGACTTCAGCCAATGGCATCCCGTATAATACGGGTGTATTTCAGTTGACGGCATCGCCATGTCCATACCCATCAAGAAAAAGCTTGAAGAGGAGATTCAGGCGCTCGAGCATGAGCTTAATCACGAGCTGCCTGCCGAGCTCAAGCGTGCCCGGGCGCTCGGCGATTTGAGTGAAAACGCCGAATACATCATGGCCAAGCAGCGGCAGGACTATGTGGCGGCCCGGCTGGCTCAGCTCAAACACAGACTGGCAGATCTTTCGCTGATCAACATGAGTAATATTCCGAAGGACCGGATCGCCTTCGGCACGCGGGTTGTGCTTTATGACGTGGATCGCGGCTCAGAGGTGGAATACAAGCTGGTGACCAGCGAAGAAGCTGACGTGAGCAAGGGATTGATTTCCACCACGTCCCCCATTGGACGCGGGCTGATGGGGAGAAAAATCGGCGATACTGTGACCGTCAAAACGCCGAATGGCGCAAGGGAATTTGAGGTCCGTTCCATGGCGACGATCTACGATGAAGCCTGACACGCCGTCTGCAAGAGGTTGAAGTTGGAGGCTAGTAGCACGGTCAGGGCAACCTAACCAGGGGGATTCTACCTATACCATACCCAAAGCCATTTCTAAAGATGAAATGACCGTGGCTAGGCGCCCACACTTATTCCTTCGCGTGAAGAAGCTGCAATTGTCCTATCTGACGAAATGCTTTTCAGGGTGCGGGATTTTTCCTTTGATTTGGTCAGAGCTGCCTTCGATGCTTCAAAAATGATACGCTCCACAGCTTGTTCAGTGCCTGATACAAACGCCCCAAAGTCTCATGACTTAAAATCCAATGATGCTGCCATGCCAAAGCGCTGCTCACGAGCTGGTTGGCTCAACCGCTGCGCCGCCATTTGCCTCGCATTCGGGCTCTCGGCGGGCCTTTGGGCGGTTCCATCGCGGGCGGGGCAGAATTCAGCGAACACCGAATCGCAGAAGTCTGCATACGCCTGGGCGCCGGCGCTGCTGTACGCCGTCCTTACCGCTCCAAATGCGGCCGCGCGCAATTATCTTTACGACGCGGCTTTTGCGGCAGGTCCGCCGATTGTGCCTGACCTCACGGCGGCGCTTCAGGACGACCGTACCGCTGAATTCGCCGCCCAATCTCTTGCCTTCATTGGGGGAGATACCGCCATTGCCGCGCTGGCTAAACTCGTGAACGATCCGCGCAATCTCGCTCTGAGCCGGTTCTACTATGGAGCGCTAGGAGAGTCCGACACTCCTAAAGCGAATGCGGTTCTGCTGAACGTTATCAGAAATGCCAACAACCAGCCTGACCGCACGGTGACTGAGGCGGCCATTATCGCCTTAACTGCGCGTTCGGATCTGAGCTTGGTGGCGCCACTCCAACAGGCCGAATCTAAGCTGACCGATCCGGTAATCCAGGACGACCTTGAGAACACCATCTCAATCATTCGGAACCGCGGCCGCTATCTTGCGTCTCAGCGTGGCAAATCGGCAGGCGTATCGATTACCCAGGTGGTGCGAGAGTACTTCCGCTCAGGCATCGCGCCTGCTGCCCATGCGGTGAGTCGCCCTGGTTCGCCCGTTGGCTCGCAAGCCCCTGGTTTCCATGTACGGATTGATCGAGTGGTGGATTCTCCTGGCGAGACGCGCGCTCTTGCTCACGTTGTGTTTGAAGAGGCATCAGCCTCGGCTAACTACCGCATCGTGCTTCAACAGCAGGATGGCAGATGGACCGTGGCAAGCGTTTGGCTGGGAAATGAAGCGGAGAGGCCGCGAGCGCGGCCCGGCCTAGCGCCGCTCTCGCGCCGCCACACTCATCCATGAAGCACATCGTCATCGGCACTGCCGGACACATCGACCACGGAAAGTCGTCTCTGGTGCAGGCGCTCACCGGAACTGACCCTGACCGGCTGCGCGAGGAAAAGCAGCGCGGGATCACCATTGATCTCGGTTTTGCTCATCTGGACCTGGGCGAAGGGTTGCAGGCTGCCTTTATAGACGTGCCTGGGCACGAACGCTTCATAAAGAACATGCTGGCCGGAGCGACCGGCATAGATGCTGTTCTGCTGGTGATCGCGGCGGATGAGTCCATCAAGCCTCAAACGCGCGAGCATTTTGACATTTGCCGCCTGCTTGGCATCCGGCGCGGCTTAGTCGTAATCACCAAGTCTGACTTGGCTGATGGTGAAATGATGGAACTCGTCCGTCTGGAAATCCAGGAGTTTGTTGCCGGCTCGTTTCTGGAAGGAGCGCCCGTTATCGCGGTCAGTGCGCGGACCGGCGAAGGGCTGGAAGCGCTGAAGGCAGAACTTGCACGGTTGGCCGGACAACTCATAGTGAAGCCGGTGAATCTCTCTTTCCGGCTCCCCATCGACCGCGCCTTCAGCATGAAGGGCTTCGGCTCAGTCGCAACCGGGACCCTGATTGCGGGGAGAATCGAAAAGGAAGCAGAAGTGGAAATCTTCCCGCTCGGACGCCGCGCTCGCGTGCGGGGTATTCAAGTGCACAACCAACCTGCGGATACGGCCCAGGCAGGCCAGCGCACCGCCCTCAACCTGGCCGGCGTCGATGTAAAGGACCTGCAGCGCGGCATGATGGTGGCGCGGCCTCAGCGATTCACGGCCACTCGGTGTTTGGATTGTTCAGTTACGTTGCTGCCCACGGCGCGTCCCCTCAAAAATCGCGCCAAGGTCCATTTTCACTGCTGGACTGCGGAAACTGTAGCCGAGGCGGTAATCATCGGCGGCGGCAAGGAACTTCAGCCGGGCAAGAGCGCTTTTGTACAGCTTCGCCTGGCCGATCCGGGGTTATTCCTGCCCGGCGACCGGTTCATCATCCGGCAGTTTTCGCCGCTCATCACGATTGGAGGCGGCGAGGTGTTGGACCCGCTCCCGGCGAAGTATCGAGCCTCCGATGTTACAAGGCAATCGTTCCTGGATTCACTCACGCGCGCCGATCCGCACGGTCGCCTGGAATTGTTAGTGCGGGCCACCGGCGAGGCCAGCCTAGCCGCGCTGGTAGCC
>JBOGJZ010000134.1:0-5146 GCA_050745645.1 Terriglobia bacterium
CTACGGGCTCCTTCCGTTAGGCTCCCCCTCGCCATGGATTGTCTTCCATCACCCTATCAGCTGTCTCACTCCTTCAGGGGTCCAGTATGCTTCGCACCCACCGATCACTGAGCTGCAGCTGCTCTCCAGCCTCCTTCTGCGTCACATGCCCTTGCTTCACTTCGTGCAGCACTTTCAAACGATCTCGATCCTTGCTGCTCAACATCTCCTGTCTTCTCATTCGGCCATTCTGCCGAATGCCAACAGGAACTTCCTACTTGGCTACAATAGGAACTTCTCATATGGCTGCGACACGTCGCCAATTTCGCTTGACTTTTCGCGCTGTGGCCGATAAATTACAGCGCGTCGCTGTGTTGCCCAGTTAGATTAGGGCGATTTTGAACACAAAGGATTGAGTTGTGTCTGTAATGAAGCGGGCCGGCCTGCTGACTTTCGTGGCGGTGTTCGCCGTTTTGACCTTCGCTTCCGCCGCTCCTACTGGACGAGATGAGACGGCCAGGCAGCAGTTGATCGCTCTGACACCCAAGGTGCTCGATGCTGAGCGTACCCACGATGCAGCTCTTCTTGACAAGCTCTTCGCTCCTGATTACGCCGTGATGAACAGCGCTGGACAGGTTTTAAATAGAGCACAAGCCCTCGAAAGGGTGAGATCCACCGCCGTTAACTTCAGTTATATGCATTCGGACATAATCGATGTGCGCATCTATGGGAATGTGGGAATCGTGATAGAGCGTACCAGAGTGAAAGGCGTGGCGCACGGCAAGCCGTTTGACCGGTTGCTCCGATTTGTCCGGGTTTGGGTGAAGCAGCGGGGAGCCTGGCATATAGCCTATGTGCAAGGTACGCCTTTGAAGCCGGAAGTCAACTCCTCGTCGTAGACTCGGTGGCAGCCAGGCTTGGTTGACGGGCTGCATTTAGAGCGCGGCGCAAGCTTTTTTAAAGAGCAGTGCTGCGGAATAATGAACAATCAGTCCGCCGTGGATTCCCGCGTTCGCGGGAATGACAACGTTACAGACCTTCCGAGGGAGGACTCATGACATCCAGGAAAAAGGCCATATTGATGACACTGGTGGCGATTATAGCCGCTTCGGCATTTGTTTCCGCTCAGATACCCGCTCCACCGAACGAGAGTGTAAAGCAACAGCTAACGGCGCTTACGGCGAAGTGGCTTGATGCCGAGCGGACTCACAACATAGCTTTTCTCGAGAAACTATTCGCCCCGGATTACTCGGTGATGACCAGCGGAGGCGAAATCCTGACGAAGGCTCAAATGCTCCATAGCCTGACGTCCTCCGGTGTGAAAATGACCGACCTTCACGACTCTGTTGTCGAGGTTCGCAGTTACGGGAATGTGGCGCTCCTCATTGACCGCACGATAGTGAAGGGTGAAGCCAACAACGGCAAGCCATTCGACAGACTTGTCCGGTTTGTTCGCGTCTTTGTGAAGGAATCGGGAGGATGGCGGGTAGTCTACGCCCAGGCATCGCCCCTAAAGCGCTAGTCTGGGTCTACATTGGTCCGCAGAACTCGGCCGGGGAATAGCCCTTCAAGCCTTGCGCAGCGAAAGCCCTCGCGCCCCGCGGGTTTTTTAGTTCCACGCCTGTCCCTTACCAGTTGAGAGAAGCGGAGAGATGGTCGGAAAAACTCGCTGGATTATTGACATTAGCAGTTATACTAATCGGTTCAATTTGCGAGGTAAGGAGTCGGCATTTTAGAGAGCGCTGAACTCAGAGACATTTTTCCTAGGTCTCAAAACCAGGTTCATCGCAGAGTGGAGGATAGACTGATGCGCCATAAATTTATTTTGGGAGTATTGCTAGCCATCCTGGGCGTTGCGCCTGTATTGTGGGCGCAAGGCTCACAGGTAATAGCCATTCGTGCTGGCCATTTGTTTGACAGTGAGTCAGGTCAAATGTTGGCAAATCAGGTCGTGTTGATCCAGGGGCAGAAGATTGAGCAGGTCGGCCCTAGTGACAGCATCCAAATTCCCTCGGATGCTCAAGTGATTAATCTCAGCAACGCCTATGTGCTGCCGGGATTGATCGACGCCCACACGCACATGTTCCCATCCAACGTCAGTGTCGTGACCACCTCGCAGGAATACCGGACGCTCAGAGCGCTCGACGACGTTCAGGCGGACCTGAATGCCGGGTTCACAACCCTGCGGGATGTTATGAGTCACGGCGGCGGATTCGCGGACGTGGACATAAAGAACGCCATCAATCAGGGCTATGTAGTGGGCCCACGCCTTCAAGTTTCCGGCCCCGGGCTCGTCGCAACAGGTGAGATGAGCGTCGGATCGTGGGAAGAGCCTCTGCCTCCAAAGGCCTTGGTCGTCGATTCGCCTTGGGCCGCCCGCCAGGCTGTCCGCGAGTTGATCATGTACGGAGCAGACTGGATCAAGTTTCACTCCACTTCTACTTACAAGTTCTATCGCGAAGGCAACACCTGGAAGATCTGGTTTAACCCCACTTTCACCTTTGATGAGGTAAACGCTATTGTGGATGAGGCGCATCGCCACCACCACAAGGCGGCTTGCCACGCCTTCGGAGGCGAGGGTTTAGAGAATTGCCTGAAGGCCGGCGTCGATAGCCTGGAGCACGGCATTGTCCTGAGCGACGCGGATATTAACATGATGCTGCAGAAACACATCTACCTTGACCCGACTGCGGGCCACTACCACACCGCCGACTATGTTCCGCACGACCTGAAAGCCACCAACGGCCAGTACACTCTCTGGCAGGCTCAGGAAAAGAGCGTCCGGTTGGCTCATTCCCGGGGAGTGAAGATCACTTTTGGAAGCGGGGTTCATGATAGTCCGGGTGGAATATGGGCTCACGGGAGCCAGGCAGTCGAATTTAAGTACCTGGTCCAATATGGTCTGACCCCAGCCGAAGCTATTCAGGCCGCCACCTCGCTCGATGCAGAAATGCTGGGCTGGCAAGATCAGATCGGCTCGATCACTAAGGGAAAGTATGCCGACATCGTTGCGGTATCCGGAGACCCGCTGCAAGACATCACCCAGCTTGAGCACGTTCAGTTCGTGATGAAGGGCGGCGAGGTCATTAAGAACGATCTGCTGCCGAAAGAATACGACCTGCTGTCGCCGAAGTAACCGGAGAGCGCCGCGGACGGGGTGGGGCCGGAAGAGCCGGCGGTACTTCCCGCTGGCTTGAAGCCCCACCCCCTTTGGAGACCCGCGTGACTTCCGGCAAGATGCCGGCGCTACGAAGGAGTGGTGTGAACAAGGAGGTGCATGATGGCTGAGCCGAAACCAGCGGCGCGCAAGCTGACATTGGACGACCTCCGTGCTGCGGCGGAACAACTCAAGAACTGGGGCAGGTGGGGGCCGGACGACGAGATTGGCACTCTCAACTTCACGCAGCCGGAAGACATCGTTTCGGCTGCTCGCCTTGTGCAGAAGGGCAAGGTTATGTCACTGGCGCTTGCCTACGACAATCGCGGCCCGCAAGGAGGAAAGAGCAAGTACCCATCCCTTGGCCGGTTCAACCCCATCCACCTGATGCTGCGCACTGGGACCGATGCTTATTCAGGTGTCTTGGATCATAGAAAAATTCGGGGTACTGACGACCTGATCATCATGCCAATGCAGTGCGGGACCCAGTGGGATGGGCTCGGGCACATCATGTACGGCGATCACATGTGGAACGGTTACGACTGCCGGACGGTGACTTCGGCAGGGGCCCAGAAATGTGGCATCGAAAAAACCAGAGAGCGAATGGTCGGACGCGGCGTCCTGCTCGATATCCCACGAATGCTCGGCCAGGACTGCCTGCCGGACGGTTTTGCCATAACCAATGAGATGCTTGACCGCGCTCAAAGCCACTTCGGGGTCCAAGTGCGGCGCGGTGATTACCTTCTGGTGCGCACCGGCCAGATGGAGGCGATGCTCGCCGCCGAAACGTGGGACGGCTATTCGGGGGGCGACGCGCCGGGGCTTGCCTTCGAGACGCTCGATTGGCTCCGGGAGAAGCAAGTCGCAGCCGTCGCCACAGACACCTGGGGCGCCGAGGTCCGGCCGAATCCAAGCGATGACGCCAACCAGCCTTGGCACTGGATCGCCATCCCGATCATAGGACTGACGGTAGGTGAGATATTTTACCTGGCCGACCTTGCCAAGGATTGCGCCAGAGATCAGCGCTACGAGTTCATGTTCGTGGCGCCGGCATTGCCCGTCACGGGCGCTGTCGGTTCGCCCGTGAATCCGCTGGCCATTAAATAACCATCCCGCCTGAAAATTCCGGTGAGCAGAATGGAAGGGAACTGCTAGTGTCCCAGGTCAGAAGTTCGCAGAAAAAGTTATGTCCAGACCGCTGTCATTCCGGGGGGCCGGTGTTTCTGACCGGCCGAGGAATCGGCCTTACTTTCAATGTCCTGGTTACAGACAGGTTCTTCGCGGGATTTACCCTGAGCGAAATGCGGAGATACTTCCCGACTTCGCCGGGACAGGTCGCTCCGCTCTCTCGAAAGTCACCCCTTGGTCATTCCCGCGAAGCTTGTCCTCCGCGCAGGCGGGGGAGCGGGAATCCAATGGCCTGGACCCGCTTTCGCGGGGGTGACGGCGCAGGAGATTTTCATCCGTTATGGGTGGACCGAAGGTCCATGTGACACCAGGAGACAAGCGAAGAGCTCAGAATGCCATCCTCTGCCCCCTGAAATTTCTTGTCTCATGGGTCTCATCGGTCTCCTTCGTCTCGTCTGGAGTTGTTAAGCTGGATGAAGTCCATCGTGGCGAATCAAGAAGTGCTGAAACCATGGCTCTCATCTTTTGCAAACCCGGTTTCACCGGAAAGAGGCTGACGGCCTCGGTCTGGCGCGCTAATCAGCCTCCGGGAGTGAGGGGGCGGGCAAAGCGAAAAAACGCTTTGGAATCAATAAGCAGCAGGCCGAAGGTGCGAGACCTATTACGGATTCGGATTGAGGGTCCCGTGGCAGCGGCGGCGCGCCGGGGCGCAAGGAAGGCGGCGCGTAGATTCCTTGCGAAGGGGCTCGGAATGACATTCGGACTTATGCAACGCACTTATAAGTCAGGACACTAGCCGTAGCGCAGCCGTCCCGGCGGCATGTGAGTGGCAGTTGGGCAAAGGGTCTAGGCGTGGAACTGCTAGTCGATATCGAGCAGCAC
>JBOGJZ010000135.1:0-7300 GCA_050745645.1 Terriglobia bacterium
CATCGAAGCCCGCCTGACAGACGACATCCCGGCGGCTCATTTCTGCTGGGCAGTTGGGTCAGTATTTGACCGCGACGAGCGGTTCAGCGGCGGCGGAGGGCTCCTAACCGTACGGCGAGGACTTCCAAACCCCCTTCTTCAAGATGGGAACGCGGACGTGCTCGCGAAGCGAACCACCATGCTTCAGAATGTGGCGAAGATGCTGGCGACGATTCCGGCTCCCCGGTATCGCCCGGTATTCTTCATCGATTGCCAAGACTGCGGACGCCTGCATTTCCTCGATGACGCAAGCTGCGCTTGGGCACCACGGATACGACCCAGGCGGGACACTTCGTCAGAAAATCTTCAAAATGTGTGAGCAAGTGTGAGCAAACAGCTCGTAAGTCTATGATTCTGTGGTAGCGCTAACGGGAATCGAACCCGTGTTTTCAGATTGAGAATCTGACGTCCTAACCCCTAGACGATAGCGCCGCTCAAAACGAGAAGCAGCTGCTTCGCTGCGCTCAGCATGACATCATGGGTTCTTCATTGAATCACTAAGAGACGCCGGTGAGAACACCACGCAAGAGATCAGCGCTGCCGCTGCCTGAGATCATCATACCGCTCACAGCGGACTACGGACAACGGGCAGCAAACAACAAACCAAAGTTCAAAATTTCGTGAGGGAAGAGAAGTTGAAGTCCCGGATCTTCATGGCAGGAACGACCATTTCGACCGATTCTTCGCCGGCGGCACGCTGTTGTTGGCTCATCATCTCCACCTGGTTCAGCATCTCGATCAAGCTTTGATTGAAGCGCAAGTTCCGGATGCCGTGCTTGATCTTGCCGTCTTCGATCCAAAATGTGCCGTCCCGGGTCATTCCGGTCAATATCTTAGTATACGGATCAACCTCCCGGATGTACCAAAAGCGGGTCACGAGCAAGCCGCGCGGCGTGGCGCGGATCAAATCGTCCCTGGTATGACGGTTTCCTTCAACGACTAGATTAAGCGGAGCTTCGCCATATTCGTTGGGCAAAGCGAATCCGTGACCGGTAGGCGTAACGCTCATCTTGCACGCCGACTGCCGCGAGTAGACCAGGTTTTTGACCACGCCACCCTCTACAAGCGCCACACGCTGGCGCGGCATGCCTTCCCCGTCAAAGGGCAGGCCGCTTTGCGAGGGATGATAGACATCGTCCCAAATCTGAATATTTTCTCCGAAGACCTTCTGGCTGACGCGCCCTGTCAGGCAGCTCCTCTGCTCATGGACGGCAAGGCCGCCAAAATCCAGCAGAAAAAAGCCCAACAAATCCATCACAGCGGAGGGTTCCAGAATCACCGTGTACTTGCCTGGAGGAACCTCACGGGGTTCCCGGCTTTCATGCGCCTTGCGGGCCGCCTGGTCCGCCAGCGAATCGATCTCCAACGTTTGCCACCGCGGGCCGGTTTTTTTTGCCCAGCCGGAGCTTGATTCTTCCAGCATCGTTACGGAAAATTCGGAAAGCGATTCCTCGTGAAAGGCTGAGAGCCCGCGAGAATTATAGATGGCTGAGATCACGGAACCGTTGGAAAAAACACCGGCGGCGGTCAGCTTGTCTTTTTCCGCCCGCGCGATCACATTGCGCACCGTTTCCGCCCGGACCTTCGGGCTTAGCTCAGCGGTTTCAGCATCGTAGCGATCCACCGCGCGGTATGTCTGAGGTCCGGGCATGGATAACATCTCCGGGTCAGGGGGTTGAAGCGCCGCAAGATCAAGAGCCGCTTCGCACGCCCGGCGAATCGAGGCATCGTCCAGCCGGTTGGTGCTCGCGCGTGCGGTGCGCTGGCCGGTGACAGCGCGTATGGAGAGGTTGATGTCCTCTTCCGCCACATTTTGGTGAATGGTATTGTTCGCAAAGCGGGTAAGCGAGTAGGAGTTTCCGGTAATCATCGCCTCCGTTTCCTCCGCGCGGGAGTACTTGAGCACCTTGGAGAAAAGTTCGTCGGCGACTTGGCGGGATAAAGTCATTGTCTCATCATTTCATTGAGTCATTGAATCATTGGGTGTGAAACTGTGGCTTGATGTAATATCCCAATTTGTCATTCTGAGCGCAGCGAAGAATCGACTCGCCGCATTGAGAATGGAAGGCAGAGATTCTTCGCTGCGCTCAGAATGACAGCCGAAAGATTTTTTCAGTAACCTGTTCCTCAGTCTTTAAACTCCTGCGTCTCGGTTAGTGACCCAATGAAACGATGAGAAAATGAATCAATGGGTCTGGTAGGCGACGCCTATCTGAACTTGCCGGAAACGCGCGGGAGACGCGCCATGGCCTGTGCCCATAGTTTGCATGGGTTGCCCCTTGCCACAATTGGGTGTGCCCCACAGCACCCATTCTTCCGGCCCGCAAACGGCGTCGCAAGAATTCCAGAATTCCGTCGTGATGCCGCCGTAGCTCGGGTTCTTGAGCATGCGCGTCTTCCGCCCGCGCTTGATTTCCCACCCGATTTCCGTCCCAAACTGGAAATTATAGCGGCGGTCATCGATTGACCAGCTCCGGTTAGTCTCCATGTAAATGCCGTCGTCCGTACCGGCGATCAGGTCTTCCAGCTTCCCCTTGCCGGCGAGCAGGCTGACGTTCGTCATACGGATTATGGGAATACGGTTCCAGCCTTCGGCTCGCATCGCTCCGCCTGAGCGGTTGAGGCCGACCGCGCTCGCGGACTCCCTCGATGTCAGATAGCCCACGAACATTCCGTTCTGAATGATTGGGACGCACTGCGCTGCGACGCCCTCATCGTCATAGGCGAAGGTCCCAAGTCCCGGTCCATGATTTGCTGTAGCGTCCGCCACCACGTTGATAACCTCAGATCCATAACGGAGAGTTCGCAGCTTTTCGACTGTCAGGAAGCTCATGCCGGCGAAATTGGCCTCATCGCCGAGCACGCGGTCGAGTTCAATGGGATGCCCGATGGATTCGTGGATCTGCAAGCCTAGTTGCGAGCTTCCCAGGATCACGTCTTTCACGCCGGCCGGACACTGGTCACAGAGGTGGAGCTCAGCCGCTTGCTCCGCGATTTCGGCGGCATGCGCGGGCATGTCCAGTTCTTCCACCAGCTCGTATCCGCGGTTCTGGTATTGCCCGCCAAAGGAGTTGGGATAAGAGCGCCGCTGGATTTCGTTCCCGGCAAAAGACGTGGCTACAAAACCCGCGCCCGTCTGTGTTTTGATCTGCCTGATGTCTGAACCTTCACTTGAAAGGAAAAGCTGATCGATACAGCGGAAGTCCAATGCGGCTTCCGCCAGCGTAATGCCCTTCACCCTTCGCACTTCCGCATCTATCTTGAGCAAAAGATCGAGGCAAGTCGAAACCGGCACGGAGAACGGATCAATCCGGCAGGGGCTTTCCCAGTGGTCCACGACTTTAGGTTCAGGCGCAAGAGCGATGTCACACTTCTTGCACAGAGAGGTGGCGCGGGCAATCTCGACAGCGCGCGCGGCTGTGGCATCAATCGACGCCCGCGACAAATCCTCTGTGGATGCGAATCCCCAGCCGCCTTCGGCAATCACACGGATGCCGATCCCAAGCGATTGCGATTCACGCACCTGGCCCGGTTGGCCGTTTTTTGTCGAGAGATAGCGCTGCCGGGTGTCCATGACTCGCGCATCAGCATAAGTCGCGCCGCGCGCCAGGGCTGTATCCAGTGCGTTTTGAGCGGATTCCCTCATGGATTGGGTTGCTTTGAATTTCAGGAGCTTGTTCCCGCCTTTCGAGGCGGGTCGTCATCACGGTCAGCGCATTCCGAACCGTGGGCGGTTTTTCTACGTTCCTTCGGACCAGGAGGCCAGGTACGCTACTTGCTCAGGTGTGAGCACATCAATCAAAACACCCATGGAACTTAGCTTCAGTTTTGCAATCTCCTGATCGATATCGGTGGGCACTGCGTGGACTTTCTTTTCCAGGCTCTTGCCGCTCTTCACGAGATACTCTGCCGAAAGCGCCTGATTGGCGAAGCTCATATCCATCACCATAGCGGGATGGCCTTCGGCCGAGGTCAGATTGATAAGCCGGCCTTCGCCGAGCAGATAAATCTTGCGGCCGTCGCGGAGCGTGTATTCATCTACAAATTCCCGCGTCTGACGTTTGCCTTTGGACATGGCCTCGAGCGCAGGGATATCAATCTCGACGTTGAAGTGGCCTGAATTGCATACGATGGCGCCGCTCTTCATCGCCTTGAAATGCTCTTCGCGCAGCACGCTTTTATCGCCTGTCAGGGTCACGAAGATGTCGCCGATTTTCGCGGCATCCTCCATGGGCATCACGCGATAGCCGTCCATCACGGCTTCGATGGCGCGCGTGGGGTTCACTTCCGTCACGATCACGTTCGCCCCGAGGCCATGAGAGCGCATGGCAAATCCGTGCCCGCACCAGCCATAGCCGGCCACCACCACGTTCATGCCGGCGAGCAGAACGTTCGTGGCCCGGATGATGCCGTCAACGGTGGATTGCCCGGTTCCGTAGCGATTATCAAAGAGATGCTTCGTGTCGGCGTCATTCACCGCAATGATCGGGAACTTCAGCACGCCGTCTTTGGCCATGCTGCGCAGCCTGATCACGCCCGTCGTCGTCTCCTCGGTCCCGCCGAGAATCTCAGGGATCAGCTCTTTCCGCTTGGTGAGAATCGTGGTCACAAGGTCTGCGCCGTCATCCATGGTCATATGCGGCTTGTGCGCTAAAGCGGACAGGATGTGGCTGTAATAGGTGTCATTGTCCTCGCCTTTGATTGCGAAGGTTGGGATTCCGTAGTCCTTCACCAAGCTGGCAGCCACGTCATCTTGCGTGCTGAGCGGGTTCGATGCGCACAGAACCAGGTCTGCTCCGCCTTCTTTCAGCGTAATCGCCAGGTTTGCGGTCTCCGTGGTCACATGCAGGCAAGCGGAGGCTCGCACGCCCTTCAAGGGCTTCTCCTTGGCGAACCGGCCGCGGATGAGCCGCAGCACCGGCATCCATTGCTCGGCCCACTCGATCCGGAGCTTGCCTTTCGCAGCAAGATTCAGGTCCTTCACGTCGTAACTTGTGCTTATGGTTGCCGTTCCCATCAGATTCCAACCTCCTTGCGCAGCGCTGCCGCTTTGTCTGTTTTTTCCCACGTGAACTCAGGTTCCGTGCGGCCGAAATGTCCGTAAGCCGCCGTTTTCTTATAGATGGGCCGGAGCAGGTCCAGCGATTCGATTATTCCTTGCGGAGTCAGCCGGAAATGCTTGCGGATGAGTTCCACCAGTTTTGCGTCGCTCACCTTGCCGGTGCCGAACGTGTCTACCATGACCGAGACCGGCTCGGCTACGCCGATCGCGTAGGCAAGCTGTACTTCCGCGCGCTTGGCAAGGCCGGCTGCCACCAGGTTCTTGGCAATATAACGCGCCATATATGTCGCGGAACGGTCAACCTTGGTCGGGTCCTTGCCGGAAAACGCTCCGCCGCCGTGGTGCGCCGTGCCGCCGTAGGTATCCACAATAATCTTGCGGCCCGTAAGTCCGGAGTCGCCCACCGGGCCCCCGGTGACGAACCGGCCCGTGGGATTGATGTGGAATTTTGTGTTCTCGTCCATCATGTGCGCGGGAATGACAGGTTTGATGACGCACTGCATGATTCCTTCAGTAAGCGTTTCGCGGCTAACGTCTTCTGTGTGCTGCGTTGACACCACCACAGCATCCACGCGCACCGGCACGCCCTTTTCATACTGCACCGTCACCTGAGCTTTTCCGTCCGGGCAAACAAAATCCAGGATTTTCTTGCGGCGAACTTCGGCGAGACGTTCGCAGAGCTTGTGGGCCATGGTGATGGGAAATGGCATCAGCTCGTCTGTCTCATCACAGGCATAGCCAAACATCAGGCCCTGATCTCCAGCGCCCCCTGTGCCCACGCCCATGTCGATATCACCGCTTTGGCGGGAGAGGTTCACGGTGATTTTGCAGTCATCAGCCGTAAAACCGCACTTAGGATCTGTGTAGCCGATGCCGCGAACGGTTTCCCGGACCAAGGCTTCGATGTCCGGTTTTGCCTTGGTGGTGATTTCACCCATCACGTAGACCGACTGATCCTTGACCATGGCCTCGCACGCCACACGGCTCTGGGGGTCAACTTTCAGCGCGGCATCGAGCACCGCATCAGAAATCTGGTCGCAGATTTTATCGGGGTGGCCTTCTGTAACTGACTCTGAGGTAAATAGATAGTTCTGGTCTGCTTGGGACACTCTTTCAGCCTTTCCTTACTGTCGATTCAGCCAGCTAAGACAAGCCTTAAAGCGTATCACGCGCACATTTCCGGTGTCAAACAGACCGGCAGGATGGTAGAGCCTACTCACATCGTATCCCCCCTAGCGCCCGAACATGTCCTATGCAACATTGAGGTCATGCCAAAGAAACTACCCACGAAGCCAAGGCGAAAGCCTACCAAGCGCCACCCCAAGGAAGATCAAAACTAGATAGCACAACCGGGTGGTCTTGGAGATTCGTTGAGTGGGGCTTTTACCCACGCAAATCCTTCTCTCTTACTTATCTTAGCGACATGAATGTGACCGCCTATTAGGCGACAACTTTCTTGATCCAAGTGAGGGTTGTCAATACAGGCCTGAATGTAGCTCTCAGCTAACTGCGCTGCTTCTTCTACTGTCCCTGGCAACTGCCGTTTCGCTAAATCTACATTCCCAATACTCGGTGTTCTGTATCTCGCCAAATCTGGCTCTGCCGTATGGAAAAGATGATTCGCTACGATTTCCGATCCGCTAAAAATCTCAAATTGCTTGAGGTCCGAGCCAGCAGTCTGCAACCTTGTAAGCATTGGGTCAGCTAATACTTGCTCGTTTTGCCGGAACTCGATTGCCGCTCTGCTCGCGAGTCCTCTATAAAATCCCAAGAAAATAGCTTTTACCATCAAACTGGGATCGTTTGGACAGGAGGGATATTCTGACAACAGGCCCGACTCTCTAGCCTCAGCAACCCTCTCATTTACACGCACAGCCAGTATCTTGATGAAGGTGTCGAAAGACTGCGGCAGCGTGGTATTTCCCACAACCCGCGCCGCCTGTTTGCACTCGTCAATGAAGCTGAACGCAATTTCCTCATTCCTATTCGGGACTTCAACCGACCCGCTGAAGGCATAAGCCAACACGGTATCTTCCTTTACGAAAGAGAATATCTTCTGCGCCGTGCTGCTAACGATCTCGCCAGATGGGTATTTTTTCCGAAGGCCATCGGCGGCTATGACAAAGCCTTCTGACGTGAATTGAGACACGATAGCAGTAGACATGAATGGCGATTCTACGACGGCATCCAAGCCAAAGC
>JBOGJZ010000136.1:0-2920 GCA_050745645.1 Terriglobia bacterium
GCGCGTGGACCTCGCGATTTCCGACGTATCCAAGCATCAGCGTCGTGCTCGGCGTGAGTTGTTGCTGGACGTTCAGGTTCCACGTCATTACGTAATTGCGAGACGGGCTAGGCTGGATCAAAGCGGACTGGAGCGCTGAATTACCTAAGGTTTGGAGCAGGGCGCCAGCTCCAGTATTGAAGTACCCTCCGGGGTTGGCGGCAGGGAAGGCGAAGGTTCCAAACTTATAAAAGGGTGCGGACAAGTTCTCCATCATCTGGTAATCAACGAGCAGCGGCAGGACGTCAAACATCCCAAAAGCTCCGCGGATCGCTGTTTTGCCGTTATGGCGAGGATCGTACGAGAAGCCGATCCGCGGCTCGAAGTTGTGGAGAGTCGGATTGTTCGTGAAATAGCTTCCGCCGAGACGCGGGTTGACAGCGTTCAACGTTACCAAGTTGATTGAGAGGTTGTGCACCGCGTAAGGGTTGGTGAGCATTTCATAGCGAAGGCCGAGGTTCAGGGTGAGATTAGGCCGGGCCCGCCAGTCATCCTGCACGTAGCCTCCGAAGCGCTTGGCGCGCTGCCCGCGTGGGAACGTTATCCCGAAGACAGGATTGGGCAGCGTTCCGATGAAACTGGTTCCCGCCGGTTCAGTGTTCGTCAGGAAATCAGGGAGGGTGGGAAAACTCCACAACCCGGTCGGCTGCAAGTTGCTGAGTTCGTTCTCCTGCATGCCCTCGTATGCAAAACCGGCTTTGATGCTGTGAGATCCTTTCGTTAGAAAGGCATCGTCATAGAATTGGAAGGAGTTCCAGTAGAAATCGAATATGCCCAGCGATCCCAAACCTTCGCCGAGGAGACTTCCGTTGACCATGATGCCCGGCGCAGTGAGCCCTGGAAATGTTCCCAGAGCTTTGCTTGCAGCTAATGGGTTAATCGCCGAGACAGGGGTGTTAGAGAATCCTACGACCCGGCTATAACCGAAGCGCGCGGTGTTTACAAGCGACGGGGAGAAAATATGCGTTTCTTCCACGCCGTACAATTGCCGGTTGCTCTGATTGCTGTCGAGCCACGCGTTGGTCGGCTCCGGAGCCGTGGTTATAGACTTATCATAAAACCAGCTTCCGGTCAGGGTGTCTTTTTCAGAAAAATGCACGTCCGCGCGGGCGGTGCCGTAATTTTCACTCGTTCCGTTCGCAGCTTCGAATATGTTCGTGCCAAAATCAGAACAGTTTGCTGAACCCGGGCCGGGTGGAAGCGGCTGATTAACCGGCAGGAAAAGGCCCAAGTATTGCTTAACCGTGGGATCGACACTAACAGGTCCCGAACAGAGATTTCCGGAGAGCGCGGCCGGCGTGGGCACGGTGTTGTTTACACTGACGAGGTCTTGGGATTGCCTCAAACCCTCGTAGTCGCCAAAGATGAAGGCTTTGTCCTTTTTGATTGGCCCGCCTGCTGACGCCCCGAATTGATTGCGCACAAAGTGCCCAATGGTCGGTTCAAAAAAATTCCGGGCGTCCAGATTGTCGTTACGCATGAACTCGTAAGCATCGCCGTGGAAAGTATTCGTGCCGGACTTCAAAATGGCGTTGATGACGCCGCCCGCAGTCCGGCCATAGGATGCATCGTAGTTGCTTGTCAGGACCGAAAATTCCTGGATTGCGTCTACACCCAGGTTTCCACCCAGCACGCTGCCTGGCGCGCCATTCGAGTAATCATTGATACTGAATCCATCCATGCGGTAGTTATTGTCCGTGGGCCGCGTGCCGGAGATAGTCATGGCGTTTCCGTAGCCGCGCACGCCGCGCGGCGAGTTGACGCCCAGGGTCTGCTGGGTGTTAACCGTCGCTACCGCCGGCTGCAAGGTAGCAAGCTGCGTCCAGTCGCGGCCGTTCAGCGGCAACTGCCTTACCGTGGTCGAATTCACCTGGGCGCTTAGCGATGACGTCGCCAACTGCACGGCCGGGGCTGCTCCACTCACGCTGATCGTCTGTGTCGTCTGCCCCACGCGCAACGCCAGGTTCAGCACCTGCTGCGCGCCCACCGTCAGTGTGATGCCCGTCCGCAACTCAGTCTGGAACCCTTGCGCGGACACCGTCACTTGGTACGGCCCTGGAATCAGGTTGGGAACTGCGTAAAGGCCGGCAGAATTCGTCGTCGCGTTGGTGATAATCCCCGTCGCGGTGTTTTTAATGGAGACCTTAGCGTTGGGAATTACCGCCCCTGTGGGGTCCGTGACTGACCCCGTCAATGTTGCGCCCGCAACCTGCGCCCGCAGTCGCGGCGGCACGGCTACGGTCAATGCCGCTAATAGAACAATCGAAATATAGGTGGAAAGCCTTCTTGCAGGGAATTCAGAGACCATGGCGGACCTCCCCGTCGCAATAAGTTACTGCGAAGTATACTCCCAGCCTGGCAAAATAACAATCGATCGACTTCTGAGCCGGGCCGATGACCGGCAGGGTGTTATACTGGCGGCTCAGGGGTCGTGCTAGTGTCCCGGCTTACAAGTTCGCTGCATCAGTCCGAATGTCATTCCGAGCCCGTTCGCTCCGCTTCGAACGGTCCTGAGCGTAGCGAAGGAACTCAGGGTAAACTCCGCGAGGAATCTGCTCGCTGCCTTCCTTGGGCCCCGGCGCGCCGCGGCGCTGCCACGGGATCCGAATCCGGAATAGGACCGCTATTCTCGACCTGCTGCTTATTGATTCCAAAGCGTTTTCTCGCTTTGCCCACCCCTCACCCCTGGAGGCCTGGTTAGCGCGCCAGACCGACGCCTTCAGCCTCTTTCCGGTAAAACAAGGATTGCGAAAAATGAGAGCCATGGTTTCAGCGCATCTTGATTCGGAATTCATCCAGCTTAACAACTCCAGACGAGACGAAGGAGACCCATGAGACCCATGAGACAAGAAATTTCAGGGGGCAGAGGATGGCATTCCGA
>JBOGJZ010000137.1:0-5891 GCA_050745645.1 Terriglobia bacterium
ACCACCTCCACATACGTTCCGTCCGGAGTCGTTCCTGTAATATCGAGGCCGTGCGCAATCACCAACTCCTCGTACTCACGATTAAATTCATAGCGATGGCGGTGTCGCTCGGAAATTTCAAGCGCCCCATAAGCCTGGTGAGCAACTGATCCGGGTTTTAGTCGCGCCGTCCAGGCTCCTAACCGCATGGTGCCCCCAAGCTCATCCACCCCGCTCAATTCGCGCAGCTTATAGATCACGCGATGCGCCGTGGAAGGGTCAAATTCCGAGCTATCCGCTTCTTTCAACCCGCACACATTGCGAACGAACTCGATCACCGCGCACTGCATTCCAAGGCATATGCCAAAATAGGGAACCTTGCGAGTTCGCGCGTACCCGATGGCGCGCAACATGCCGGGAATTCCGCGCTTTCCGAAACCGCCCGGCACCAGGATCGCGTCCAGGCCGCGAAGTTGTTCCTCCCAATCTTCGCTTTCCAGTCCCTCGGCTTCCACCCACACCTGGTTCACCTTAACCGAATGCGCAAGGCCGCCGTGGGTGAGCGCTTCATTCAAGCTCTTGTAGGAATCCTGGTACTCCACGTATTTTCCAACCAAGCCGATTGAGATTTCATCCCGTGGACGGTTGAGCCGCTCGACAAGCTCTACCCAGGGTTGCAAGTTGCTCTCGTGGGTCTGAAGGTGAAGGCAATTGAGGATCTGCTGGTCCAATCCTTCGCCCGCGAAAACCAGCGGCACTTCGTAGATATTACCGACGTCCTTGGCAGTGATCACCGCCTGCTCAGGAACATTGCAGAACAGAGCAATCTTGCTCTTGATATCCGCGGAAAGATACCGGTCCGTGCGGCACAGCAGAATGTCAGGTTGAATACCAATCTCGCGCAACTCACGCACTGAATGCTGCGTGGGTTTGGTTTTCAGTTCTCCCGCCGCCCCGATGAAGGGGACCAGGGTCACATGGACGAAGACTACATTTTCGCGGCCTTGCTCCTGCCGCATTTGCCGGATGGCTTCAAGAAACGGAAGCGACTCGATATCGCCCACGGTCCCGCCAACTTCAACGATCACCACGTCAACATCGGTGGCAAGCTTGCGGACCACCGCCTTAATCTCGCCGGTAACGTGCGGGATCACCTGCACGGTCTTTCCGAGGTAGTCTCCACGGCGCTCCTTACTGATAATCCGCTCATAGATGCGGCCTGCCGTGCAATTATTGTCCCGGCTCATGCGGGCGTGAGTGAAGCGTTCGTAATGGCCGAGGTCGAGGTCAGTTTCAGCTCCGTCATCGGTGACAAATACTTCTCCGTGCTGGAACGGGCTCATGGTGCCCGGATCGACGTTGAGATACGGGTCGAATTTCAGCAGCGTCACTTGAAGCCCGCGTGATTCAAGCAGCGCCCCAATTGAAGCCGCAGCGAGGCCTTTTCCGAGCGAGCTAACCACGCCTCCGGTCACAAAAATGTACTTCGCGCTCATCCTTCACTCCCTTGTTCACAATAGGCTGCTGAAAAACCACGAATTTTCATCTCTGAGCACACCGAAGAAACTGCGCTTCCTACTTTCAACACAATAAGCAGATTCTTCGCTGCGCTCTCTCGAAAGTCATCCATAGCCTGTCATTCCCGCGTAAGCGGGAATCCAGAGCGTTTCGTACCGTTCCGGACCCCCGCTCCCCCGCCTTCGCGGAGGACAAGCTTCGCGGGGGTGACGGGGCATGGCGACTTCCATCTACATGGATGAGCCGAAGGCTCATGGGTCACTCAGAATGACACCGTGAGGAATTCCAGGTCAATGTCCGGTCAGGGCGGCGGCAGAGAGCCTGTTTTCGTAAAGGGGAAACCGGTCTGTGAGGGAAAGCGCTTCCCGGCGAATCCGCTCAAGAAGGGAAGCGTCTTCGATATTGTTAAGCGCCTCGGCGATCCATTCTCCGATGCGGCGCATCTCGGCTTCCTTCATGCCTCGCGTTGTGACAGCGGGGGTGCCGATGCGGATTCCGCTTGCGACCGCCGGCGGATTCACGTCAAAGGGGATCGCATTTTTGTTCACCGTGATCGCGGCGCGCTCAAGATTCTCCTGAGCTTGCTTGCCGGTCACCTTGCGAGAGAAGACGTCCACCAACATCAAGTGCGTGTCTGTGCCTCCGGAAACAATGCGGAATCCCTCGGCTGCAAGCGTCTGCGCCATGGCGCGGGCATTCGAGAGAATCTGCTTTTGGTACTCCTTGAATTCCGGCTGTAGCGCTTCCAGGAAGCACACAGCCTTGGCGGCGATCACGTGCATCAGCGGGCCGCCTTGAATACCGGGAAACACAACCTTATCCAGGTCCTTGGCGTGCTGCGCCTTGCAGAAGACCGCGCCACCGCGCGGGCCGCGCAATGTTTTATGCGTGGTAGTGGTGACGAAATCGGCGTGCGGGATCGGGCTTGGATGCAGGCCCGCCGCCACGAGTCCCGCGATGTGGGCCATATCCACCATGAGCAGCGCGCTGCATTTGCGGGCGATTTCCGCAAAACGCTCGAAATCCAGCGTGCGCGGATAGGCGCTCGCGCCCGCGAGGATTAGTTTGGGCCGGTGCTCGACGGCCAGCCGCTCCACCTCATCGTAGTCGATCATTTCCGACTCTTTGCTGACGCCGTAAGAAACAATTTTGTACAGCTTGCCGGAAATGTTGAGCGGGTGGCCGTGCGTCAGGTGGCCGCCGTGCGCCAAGCTCATGCCCAGGATTGTGTCGCCCGGCTTGAGCGCCGTCACATAGACCGCCTGATTAGCCTGGCTCCCGGAATGCGCCTGGACGTTCACGTGTTCGGCGTTGAAGAGCCTTTTTGCGCGCTCGATGGCCAGCGTCTCGGCTATATCGACGTATTCGCATCCGCCGTAATAGCGTCTGCCCGGAAGCCCTTCGGCGTATTTATTGGTCATCACTGAGCCTGTTGCCTGAAGCACAGCTTCGCTCACGAAATTTTCTGAGGCGATGAGCTCGATCGTGTGGGCCTGGCGCTCAGTTTCCAAGTCAATCGCGCGGGCAATTTCGGGGTCTACTTCTTCAAGCGGTCTCTGGCGCGCGGCCTCGTTCAAGCTCATGACTGATTACTCCTTCCAGGGTATCCGGCGTGTGACGGGCCAGAGGCCACTCAGGTTCCTGCTTCGAGCCAGCGCCTCCGGCGTGGGTTGAGATGACAACTCTCATTCTAACGAACCCGTTTATCGCGTGCAATCAATGCGCTCCTCTGGGCAGCCGCCCATGTCGCTTTCCGGCACGGAATTCCCAGGTCAGTGAGGCGGCGCCGCCCGAAGACAAGCTTCAGCGACCAGCCTCTCGCGTCACCTCGAATCCGAATCGGGAATCGCAAATTATTTTCAGAACTGCCTGAGCTTTCAGAACTTGTTGGGTTCGTTTAACTCTCCCCACCGCCTTCCACCCATAGCGCCAGATCAGGCGCGCCGCGGCGAGCCTCGGAGACCGGCATAAACGGAAGCTCGGATGATGGTTATTCACGGCCACTTCAGAATAGCAGGGCGGAAAGCGCCGAGGGAGACAGATGAGACGCCTGAGACAGCTTTTTTCGCTTCGGCCGCGTAGCGGCGCCGTCCGGGCGGCTTAAACCGGCAAGATGCCGGCTCTACGGCTATTTTCAGGGCAGAGACGTTTTTGTGGCGGATGGTTGGCGCCAGTAGGGGCGCACGAAATGCCTGGCCATTCGCGGTGGCTGCAACGCAGGCATCCTGCCGGTAAATACCGCCAAGATGGCAGCGCCACCTTTACCCGCCAATCACTGGACACTACATTCTCGTTCGGAAGGCCGCCTGCAAATTCCGGCTTTATCGGCGCGGGAGCGTGCGGGAGGTGAACCACGGCCAGTGTTCATCTGGCCGTGGCCTTTTGATCGTGATAACACAGTCCACGGTCGCTTCAAACCCCATTTGGCCGTGGTTACTTGCTCCTAGCTTGCGCTTTCGTCAGCGGTGTGGAAGCGCTTAACAAAAAACGCCAGTGCGAGCAGTCCGGTGCCAAAGAGAGCCACGGACGCAGGTTCCGGCGTCGTCGAAACCGGGGTAACTGACAGGTCGCTGAGCACGAGCACGTTGCCCTTGTCCTTCGGCACTGTGATGTCAAAAATTGGGTCCGCCGCCGTCCAAGTGACAGCCAAGGACCCCAGGTCACCGCCTGAATCTCCAACGGTGGTGCATACCGTTCCAGGCGTGCCGACTGCGGTCGCCGTGCAGATTTGGCCTTCCTCGCCTGACTGGACGCTGCCAAGACCAATGGTTCCACTCAGGATTCCCTGGCTCGCTAGGTTCGAGAAATCCAGGTAGATGTATTGGCCGTGGTTGATCTCATTATCGCTCGTACTATTGAGTCCGAGACCATACTCGGAAGGTCCATCATTTTTCACAAAGAGGTCGCGAGTCGTGGTCGAGTTAATGTAGCCGGTTGCGGTGATGGAATACGTGTTCGCGCCCACAGTGACACTGTATGTCGCCGTGTCTGTTTTCAGGTTTCCCGGGCAGCTTCCGGTATACGAAGAAGTGATGGTAGCGCAGTTGCCAAATGCAAAGTTAATGTTTGACGCCCAAGTTGGCGCAGTCCCCAAAACCAGTGCTGCAGTCAGTAACACAAGGAATCTTAATCTCATCGCCCCTCCTTAGATATATGCCGAACTGCCCCGCACAAGACTTTTGGCGGAATTCTTCCTCAGTGTGAACGGTTCTGCGTTTCCCTTAAGAAGTTGCAAGGTGCGCAGTCGGCTGGATTCAAAAGTTAGCACAACAGAAGCGAGCTGCATATACCGTTTCTGCTTATTAACTACTTGGGAATAAAGAGGATGTGAGTAAATGCCGCGCGGGTGCATTGTGCAGCAAAGGCCCCTCGACTGTCATTCTGAGCGAAGCGAAGAATCTCGCTTCTTCGGCTTCACTACGACAAACAGATGCTCCCGACTTCGCCGGGACAGGTCGCTCTGCTCAGCATGACAGAATCGCCCTTTTCAGCAACAGGTTGGAGCGCTGGAGCTTGTTTCCCGCTTTTGTAGGTTTACTTCTCTGCACGTCTTGCAGCGCAGCGTTCGCCTTGTAACGCTGCTGCTTTTCTGCCGGATGAAACGCCGCAGAGCCTGCCCTGAGCGTGGCGAAGCGGCTGAAAAGCGAGCGCTGCTTAGGGAATGCCATACAAGGCGAATGATTTCCGATTTTGGCGGAACCCAGAGGAGGTTCCACTACAAACGAAGCTCGCGCTACCGCTTTTGGTATAATCAGGTTTGCTAGGTAAGCAAGGCTTTCGCGCAGTTTGATCGTGGCGCTATTTGAGTGCAGAAGCTGTTTTATGCCACCCGAGGGTATCTGTCTGGCTGCCGGCCACGGGCGCTGAAGTTTCACAAATTGACCACGGCGGCCGCTAACTACCTATGCTAGCTTGCATGTCCAAGAAATGGGTGCGCCGCCTCCTCACATACGGAATTGCGATTTCCATCGTCCTGTTCCTCGCGCGCGGCATCCCGCTCGCTGGATTCGTAAGCGCAATCCGCCATGCCAACGCCTGGTGGTTCCTACTCGCCTGTTGTGGTTCGTTAGCCTTTTGGTTCCTGGTGGAAACCGTTCTGCTGTCCAAGCTCTTCAGTTACTTCCACGTGCCCACCTCGTTTCGGGAAATGTTGCCGGGAAACGCGGCGCAGTTTTTCCTGCAAGCCGTGAACCAGGTGGCTGGCGGGACCGCCCTGATCCTATTCATGCGACGCCGGAAGGGGATTCCGGTGTTATCTGCCAGTGCAACGATGGTATTCCTGGCGCTGGTGGATTTCCTGCTGATGGGCATGATGGGAGTAACCGCAGCGATTCTGGTTCCGAACTCGTTTATAGGTTCAGCTTGGTATTATCCCGCTGGGGCTACTGTCTGCC
>JBOGJZ010000138.1:0-4184 GCA_050745645.1 Terriglobia bacterium
TTAATCTTGGTGTAACAGAAGGGTTACATCCTAATCCTTTGAATCCAAAACCAGGAGCATCATTGTGAAGATACAAAAAAGCAGGGTCTTTCTCTTTTTGCTCTCAGCAGCGCTGGTTGTTTTTTTCCTTAGCGCTTGCAGCAAGACTCAAATGAGCCAGCAGGAAGGCCAATCCTCGGCGAGTTCCACACTTCTCATCAATGCAGCCGGATCAACGTTCGCCTATCCAGTTTATTCTAAATGGTTTAACTCGTATCATCAAGAACACCCCAATATCGAGTTTAACTACGCGTCGATTGGCTCCGGTGGTGGGATTGCTCAGCTTCGCGCCGGAACCGTGGATCTTGGCGCTTCGGACATGCCAATGAATGACAAGCTGCTGACAACTTTTAAGGGAAAGATTTTACAGTTCCCGGCTGCGCTTGGGGCTGACGTTCCGGCGTATAACCTTCCTGGAATCAACGTAGCGCTCAAGTTTACGCCCCAGGCGCTGGCGGGCATCTATCTGGGTAAAATCACGCGCTGGGATGATTCAGCTCTCAGACGGGTAAATCCTGGGGTCAAGCTTCCGAACCAGAAGATCATCGTGGTGCACCGCTCGGATGGCAGCGGCACCACTTTCATATGGTGTGATTATTTGTCAAAGATCAGCCCCGAGTGGAAGGAAAAGGTGGGTGCAAACACATCGGTCAATTGGCCGGTCGGCCTGGGTGGAAAGGGGAACGAAGGGGTGGTGGGACTTATACAGCAGACACCTTACTCCATCGGTTATGCTGAGTTGACCTACTGCTTGCAAAACGACATGCTCTATGGCGCCGTACGGAACTCTTCTGGGAATGACGTCAAGGCAACGCTGGCCAGCGTAACGGCTGCGGCCGCCGATAACGCCAGCGAGTTGCAGAAGGATATACGCGCCTCGATTACGAATGCCCCGGGCAGGGATTCCTACCCGATTAGCAGTTTCACTTACTTGCTTGTTCCCGCCTCGATCTCGAACACAGCCAAACGGGATGCCATAACGGACTTCTTGACCTGGATGCTGTCCAAAGGGCAAACACAATTGCAATCTATTTCGTTTGCTCCCCTGCCGCAGGCTATGGTTGACGTCGAGAAGGGCATGATTCCAGAAATCCAATAGCATGGGAACCCTTGTTAATTCATCAGCTCATCGTGCCCGCCCGCAACCTTCCGGGCGGGCGCAAGTCTTTTTGAAAAGGCTTTCGAGCGGCGACGAGATCGCCCACCTCATCACGCTTCTGTTTGCCCTAACGATCTTATTCATTACTTGCTTACTCGTCTACGAACTCTACCTGCACTCCGCTGCTGCACGGCGCGCTTTCGGGTGGCATTTTCTGGTTACCACCACGTGGGACCCTGTTTTTAACCATTTCGGCGCTCTGACCTTCATTTACGGAACGGTGATAACCTCGCTGATTGGACTACTGATCGCTATTCCCCTGGGTTTGGGAGGGGCGATTTTTCTTGCCGAGTTTGCCCCCACGAAGATTTCAGACGCCCTGACCTTCATCGTTGAGCTTCTAGCCGCCGTACCCAGCGTTGTTTACGGACTGCTCGGCATTTTCACCGTTATTCCACTGTTGCGCGATCGCGTGGACCCGTTCCTGCAGAACAAGCTTGGCTTTCTTCCCATTTTTCAAGGACCCATTTACGGTGTAGGTTTTCTCGCCGCGGGCGTCGTGCTGGCCATCATGGTCGTCCCGTTTATCTTATCGATTTCGCGGGGGGTACTGCTGGCAGTACCCGCTGAGCAGCGAGAGGCGGCTCTCGGCCTGGGTGCGACCCAGTGGGAGTCAACTTGGCAGGTAGTCGTGCCGTACGCCCGCGCTGGCATCTTTGGCTCCATCTTCCTGGCGCTGGCGCGAGCGCTTGGAGAAACCATGGCAGTCACCATGGTGATCGGCAATACACCGAGAATCAGCGCTTCCTTGTTTGCGCCTGGCTATTCCATCGCTGCCGTGATTGCCAACGAATTCACTGAGGCGACGGGCGTCATTTACCTTCATGCGCTGATCGAGCTAGGCCTCGTGCTGTTCGTGTTGACCATTATCTTGAATGGATTAGCCCGCCTGCTCATCCTGGCGACCGGAAAGCAAGGCGCAGCGCACTGATGAAGCATCGCTCGTATTGGCGAAAATTCGTAAATGCATCCATGCTGGGCGTCACTGGCCTCTGTACTCTGATCACGGTGGCGGCGCTGATCGCGATTCTTGGCTACCTGGCGTGGAATGGCGCCCGCTACTTAAACTGGACATTCCTCACGCAACTCCCAAAGCCCGTTGGAGAACCTGGCGGCGGAATGGGCAACGCCATCGTGGGCAGCGCCAAGATGTTGCTTGTTGCGGCGGTCACGGGAGTCCCAGTGGGACTGATGACCGGCGTTTACCTTGCCGAATTCGGCGGCGACGCGCTTCCTTTCGTGATCCGTTATGCGACCGACCTGTTAAACGGTGTTCCCTCTATCGTGATGGGCATTTTTATTTATCTGGTGGTCGTCCTGCCGATGGCGCACTTTTCTGCGCTGGCGGGCGGCCTGGCGCTCGGCGTCATGCTGATTCCGATTGTCGTGCGCAGCACAGAGGAGTTCCTGCGAGCCGTCCCCTCCAATCTGTTGGATGGAGCGTTGGCTCTCGGCGTGAGTAAATGGAAAGGCGTGGGGACGGTCGTGATTCCGGCCGCGAGCCGCGGCATCGCCACGGGAGTCTTGCTCAGTCTGGCCCGAGTGGCAGGAGAAACCGCGCCGCTTCTGTTTACCAGCTTCAACAATCAGTACTGGAGTACCGGATGGAGCCACCCCATTGCTTCCCTTCCTGTTATGATTTACACGTACGCCATCTCGCCCTACAAGAGCTGGCATGAGCAGGCGTGGGCGGCGGGGTTCGTGTTGCTCGCGCTGGTGCTTCTTGTTAACATCGGGGCGCATGTGATCTTGTCGCGGCGGCACGCGGTCCAGCGGGGATAGCTTATGGGCGCCCTTACAAACCCACAAGTCATGAAAAGTCAAGAAAGCAGCGCCGAAGCCAGCAGCGGGCCATCGACTCAAAGCCTCAATTCAAAATTCCACGTCTCGCGCTTGAATTTCTATTACGGGCTCGTCAGAGCTCTGCACGACATCTCTCTGGAGATTCAAAGAAACCAGATTACAGCTTTGATTGGCCCTTCAGGGTGCGGAAAAACCACCTTTTTGCGAACCCTCAACCGGATGTATGAAACGGTCAGGCATACGCGCGCGGAAGGCGAGATCCTGCTGGACGGGGAAGACATCTTTGCCATGGACCTCGTGGGTTTGCGCCGTCGCGTGGGGATGGTTTTCCAGAAGCCCAATCCTTTTCCTAAGACAATCTTTGATAACGTAGCCTACGGCCTTCGAGTCAACGGGGTGCCCCGCGGCACGTCCCTCAGCGAAGCGGTGGAAGCGAGCCTCCGCCGGGCGGCGCTCTGGGATGAAGTGAAAGACCAGCTTCACAAGTCCGCCTTAGCGCTTTCCGGAGGCCAACAGCAGCGACTTTGCATCGCGCGGGCGCTGGCCGTGAACCCAGAAGTTCTGCTGTTAGATGAACCGTGTTCGGCCCTCGACCCAATCGCCACCGCGAAAATCGAGGAGCTTCTATTCGTGCTCAAGGAAACCTGCACTATCGTCATCGTAACCCACAGCATGCAGCAGGCGGCGCGAGTCTCCAGGTACACAGGTTTCTTCCTGCTCGGGAATCTGATTGAGTTCAAGGAAACGGGTGTGCTATTCAAGAAGCCTGCCCGTAAGGAGACTGAGGATTACATCACAGGCCGCTTTGGCTGAAATCTGCCTGGCGTTGCATAGGCAAGATTAGATGGCGCAGGTCAGCCGGTCATGCTTTCGCGGGGGTGACTGGTTTGGGATTTTCGGAGCAGGCCCCTCGTGTGTCATTCTGAGCGAAGCGAAGAATCTAAGTTCTTCCCTTTCAATACGACAAGTAGATGCTTCGCTCTGCTCAGCATGACAAAATGAACTTTTTCATCAACCCGTTCAGGCAGTTTCGTAAATTGAGCATAAGTGTAAGATCAAGAGGATAATTCCGTTGCGTCATTTTGAAGAAGAGCTCGATGAACTTCGAAAACGGCTCCTGGAAATGAGCGGCTTGGTGGAATCTGCAATCTATCGAAGCGTTCACTCGCTGGTGGAGAAAGAC
>JBOGJZ010000139.1:0-5261 GCA_050745645.1 Terriglobia bacterium
GGTTCATTGGCTAATCCCGCCTAGCTCCGTGTAGTGTATCGAAAAATACCCGTCGGCCACTCCAAACGAAAACAAAAATCGGCGTCCTTGACATTGGCAAATTAAAGCCATAGAGTATCATTCTAAGATATTACCATATAAGTAAACACAGAACCGGAATCGAACTTCCTGAATGAAAGAGGAGGAACGCTAATGAGTATTACAGCTATTGCAACTTTTCCGACTATTAGTACGCCGCTCGTCAAGACCCCCAGCATTGGCAACGCAAAAGCCGGCAGCGCTTTCGATTCGCAGCGGCCGGGCACGAGTGTTCAATACTTGGGGATTCGTTGGGATGGGGACAAAGTGCGGGGCATTGAGGTACGGTACTTCGATGGCGCTTCGTTCAAAATCGGCGGCATCGACGATAATCAATATGCGCTGACCAGCCATACGTTCGGTATGGGCGAAATGCTCAAATCGATGATCCTTCGGGACTCCGGATATGGCTACCGCAGCTTCCGCAACATCGACATGAAGACGAGCACCGGGTCGATGTCTGCCGGAGCCAGCGGGTTTGACAACGAGGTCTCACTGCCGGTTGAAAACACATTTCTCGCCGGTGTCTATGGTGCGCGCAATGTGGATAATTTTATTAACAGTTTCGGCATTTATGTGACGAAGGAAATCGATCAGGTTGTCGGTCAGAACGTTAAGTACAGCATGACTGATCTCGTCCTCGGCCAACCTTCGGACGCCTACCTCGATACGCTGACCGTCCCAGGGAGCGCTGCGGGTGGTACTTCGACGCTTTCGAAGAGCGTTGCCCTGTCCAATTCTTCGAATTGGAGCAGCACGTGGGGTGTCAAGGCCGGCATTAAAATATCCTGGGAAGCGAAGGTGCCGCTTTTGGGCGGATCGAAGATGGAACTGAGCCTTGAATCATCCTATAGCTATACCAACGGAGGATCGGCGACGACCACAGAGACCACGGCATGGTCGTCGGCGGTTCCCAATCCGCCGGTCGGAACGACTACCAAGGTCAGTCTGTTTGCGACGCAACAAACAGTCGACGTTCCCTATTCTGCGGATATCACGGTGAAATATAAAGATGGTTCGACAGACACGCTGAAGGGATTTCGCGGCATGTTACATCACCAGGCGTCGTTCGATGTACGCGCCAACATCTCCACCTCGGCTGCTGCCTGAGGGTGCACAGCGGGAATAGCAGTTGAACGTCGCTTTTACTGCCAAGGCTGCTGGGTTCTCCACCTGACCAAAATAGCTCAGCAGCTTCTCCCGCTTCGTCCCGATACGCTGCGATTCTAACGTTAAGCCCTTCTTCCTGTGTAAACCCAAGCTTAGCTATAACTTCGTGGGGATTGCTGTTTTCGATTTAGATTCGGTTCCACAGATAACCCAAATCTTAGATGTCAAACCCGTGGAATCCATAAGTTAACATAATATCTGTTATCAGACATATGCAGCCACGTAAAATCCGCCGGCAAAACCCTTTGCAGATCACAGGAAAAACCACATTGTCGGGCTGAGGCCCTCGGTAATCCGTGGTCTGTCTGCTCTGAAGATTTCGCTCAGGCGCTGAAAAGACACGGCTTAGCCTACCGCAGTTCATTGTAGCCTGGCAATTGTCGCGCAATTACCGCAGAGCGGGTCTGTCTCCAATATGTGCGTGGGCGATCACCTGAGCGGTCGTGGAATGCAGGAAACCCAGCGTAGCCTGCATCAGACCTTCGCCAGCCCTTAATGAAATGTCCGTGATAACTTTCGCTTCGGCCTGGCGACGCTGATCAACAGCCGGTGGCTTGTTTACCTGGGCGTTGCGGTATTTTACGGGTTGCTTTTTGACTATGTTCCGGATTTCATCTTGAAGCCCTCAATCGGCGCGGCTTCGGTTAACCTGCGCAATCAACTAATCTTTTCCCTATTTGCCACTCCAGGATTGCTGCACTATTGGATCGACGGGCATATCTGGAAGGTACGCCACGATACTGAGCTGCGAGAGTATCTGCAATTGAAGCGGCCGCAATAGGCGTCTGCGATCTGCAACGGAGGTGAGTCAGGCCCTCAGAGTTATCAGCATCCTTCGACGCCGATCCCGGCATTGAATAGCGCCTGCTGGAATGGGACCTTAAAGCTACCCCATTGATCCGCTCCGTGGAGCAAATCAAATTTCCCGGACTGGCACTGTGGAAGGTTACCCCGGTTTTGGCCACCTATTTTGATTGAGACGAAGTCAATCCGGTAGTGGTTGGCGGGCGTACCTGGTCCGGTGAAGGTGCCGAGATGGATGTGATTATCCTGGTCCTTGAGATAGTACCAACCGCTCGTTCCATGTGTAAAGCCAGCATCGCGCATCTTCTGCTCCTGGACGTACAACGGCATATCAGTCCTCCTTGAAAGTGGCCCTCTTACCCACCCGGACGAATCGGGGTGGGTGAGAGCCTTACGTGATCGAGCACGAATAATGAGACGCTAGCGTTTCTTGAGAACGTCAGCGAGGGCCTGCTGATATTCGACAAGCTGCGTATCATAGAAGGCCTTGATAAAGTCCAGCAGCTTCGCTGCCATATAATCGATCATTTGCTCCCCCATCTTGGCCTGCATCTTAATCATCAGGTCCTTGTCGGCGACAAACTGGTAGGTGTCGTACGCCGTGTCAAGATTGGTTTGCGTGTACTTCACGCAGAGGGCACTGACGTCGGTCGTCTTCAGGTGCATCTGAAACTTGATCACCCTCAGAGCGATCTCGGTCTCATTGTAGCCAGTGATGACGCCGAAATAGTTGAATGCGCGGTCTGTACCGGCATACGAAGCCATGTTGCCACCGGATTTCTTGAGGGCTCCGACCACGGCGTCCTTGAGGCCGGTCAAATTCTTGATGTTCACGACCTGCTCGACCACGTCTGGGTCCGCCGTAAGGGAGAAGTTGTTTTTCTTATAGACGTCGCTTTGCGTATACTTGAAATTAAAGAACGGGAATGGAAAGTCCACGAATGCTTGCACCCAAGCATTCATGTTCTTGAGTGCGTCGGCCGCAGCGATGCCCGCCGTTTTTGCTGCGTCAGTGAGCGACTTTTGGACCATATTCTGGCAGACGGCCATAACCATCGCGCAGGCTTTGTAGTCTGCGGCGCTCATGGTCCCGTTAACGTCCACCGAGACCGGTTGCGGAATGCTCATGTCCCCGCCGACCTTATCGCCGGCACCCGCTGCGGGGGCTGCCGCCAGGGCTACCCGGCCTCGTGGTTCAAAACGGTGGTCCATCGCGTCTACGAGAAACTGGAGATCGCGCTTTGTGAATGCATTGCTCATATGAAACCTCCTGCCAGAATTTCCGTTCAGGAATTCTGGATGAATGAAGTAGTCGGCCCGCCGGCTACGCCGCGGGGTTTTGGGAAATCACAGTGAATTAGAGTCACTGCTTGGCCTGGTACGACGATTGGGTGGACATGGGCGATGCCTTCCGCTTCGCCGTGGTGGCTGACTTTATAACCGATACGAGCTCGCCCATCCCGCCTCAATATTACTTCTAAGTACACGGCTGTCAAGATAAAATTTACTAATGTGTTATGGGACCTTTCGGAAGGAGGGTTAGGCTTTACGAGCCGGTATGTGGGAGACAAGAACTATTTGCCAGCGGGAAGACGAGAGCGTCGCAACAGGGTCTTTATGGGCGGAAATTCTTGACACTCTTCGGGAAAACGGTGGCACGGGCGCTGGCAGAAAGCCGCTCAGTGCCGGGTCAGCTTGTCGCAGCCGCCCAGGTAAGGCCGCAAGGCTTCTGGTAAGGTGACGGAGCCATCCGCCTGCTGGCCATTTTCGAGGATGGCGAGCCACGCGCGGCCAACGGCGATGCCACTCCCGTTGAGCGTGTGCAGGAATTCCGACTTCCCTTTTCCGCGGCGGAACCGCAGATTCGCCCGGCGCGCTTGGAAGTCCTCACAGTTAGAGCACGAGGAAATTTCCCGGTACTCTCCGGCCGAAGGCAGCCATACCTCCAGGTCATAGGTCTTTGCGGAGCTGAAGCCGAGGTCCCCGGTTGAGAGGGCCACCACACGGTATGGCAGGCCCAGCCGCTCGAGCACAACGGCGGCGTCGCGGGTGAGGCTCTCGAGTTCGTCATAGGATTGTTCGGGCGGCGTGAACTTGACCAGCTCTACCTTCTGGAACTGGTGCTGGCGGATCAAACCACGCGTGTCTTTGCCGTAAGACCCTGCCTCGCTGCGAAAGCACGGCGTCCAGGCGCAGTGCTTGAGCGGGAGCGTTTCAGCATCCAACACCTCGTCGCGGTATAGATTAGTGAGCGGAACCTCCGCCGTTGGAATCAGCCAGTAATCCGTGCCTTCGAGCTTGAAAAGGTCCTGAGCAAATTTGGGAAGCTGACCGGTGCCGTAGAGCGTCGCCGAATTCACGATGAAGGGCGGCAACACTTCGCTGTAGCCGTGTTCGCGCGTGTGAAGATCCAGCATGAAGTTTGCAAGGGCGCGCTCGAGGCGCGCGCCAAGCCCGTAGTAAACAGCAAAACGCGCCCCGGATATTTTGGCAGCGCGGTCGAAGTCCAGAATTCCAAGCGCGGGCCCAAGCTCCCAGTGCGCCTTGGGTTGAAAGTCGAATTGTCGAGGCTCGCCCCACCGGCGGATTTCCTGGTTATCCGCTGCGCTGTTCCCTACCGGCACGGTTGAGTGCGGAACGTTGGGAATCCGGATCAACAACTCACGCAGCTTCTCATCCTGGGCCTTAGCTTGCTCGTCGAGCCGTGCGATCTCCGGCCCGAGCTCCCGCATTTCAGAGATCAGCGCTGAAGCATCCTGTCTTTGCTTCTTGAGCGCGGCGATTTCGTCAGAGACCTTGTTACGGCGTGCCTTGCGGCTTTCCGCTTCGCTGAGAAAAGTGCGGCGTTCCCGGTCGAGAGTTTCAAAATCGGCAAGAAGATCGGGAACGCCGCGCTCCGCAAGCTTCCGGCGAACGAGCTGCAGATTGTCACGAACGAAATTGAGATCGAGCACGAGTGCGTTGTTCTCCTTGGCTAGTTTTGCTGATCGCTCAGCGCTTGGCGTTCGTGGATTGATAGGCGACCATTTGCCACTGGCCATTCCGGTTCACATCCACCTCAAGAAATAGAAGCGAGAGATGGAGCGTCTTTCCATAATGAATTACGGTCATATCGCTGCGGCCGGTCAGCACTGCCGTGCTTCCGTATACTCGGGGCTTTACATCCGTGTTGGTGATGGATTTATAGATCAACTTGCCGGACTTAAGCT
>JBOGJZ010000140.1:0-3778 GCA_050745645.1 Terriglobia bacterium
GTCTTCTGTACCGCGTCCGCGTGGGCCGATTGAACAGCGAAGGCACAGCGAGCCAGTTGGCCGCCGATATCACGCGGGCCGGCCTCGCTAGCGAGACTTATGTTGTGAGGTTGAATTAGCGGCTGCGGCCCGTGCTGGCGGATCGTTGAAAGCGGTAGCAAGCTCCCGCACTCCCAATGGAGGATCTCATGGGTGACTGCATTTTTTGCCGTATTGCTGAGCGCAAGATTCCAGCCAGAATCGTCTATGAGGATGAGGCTGTAGTGGCATTTGAGGACGCTCACCCCCAAGCCCCAGTGCACCTGCTGGTGATTCCGCGCAAGCACTTGGCGTCGCTTTCTGACGCTGCGCCCGAAGACGAGGGTTTAGTTGGCAAGCTGTTCGCTGTCGTAGCGCGCCTCGCGCGCGAGAAGGGAATTGATTCCGGAGGCTATCGGGCCGTCGTCAACAATGGAGCATGGGGCGGCCAAACGGTGTTTCACCTTCACGTGCACGTGATGGGCGGGAGGGTGTTTCATTGGCCGCCAGGATAGCGGACGCCGCCCGGCTGACGCTCGCATTCCACCACGGTCCGGCTCGGCAGCTCTGCGCCGGCTCTCGGGAGTTTGCTACTTGCCCGCGTTAATCAAGTACGGCGCTTCGATCCTCCCAGTGAAGCCCGCCCTTCTGAGAGCAGCCTTCATTGCACTTCTGCTCTGCCATGAATCCCATGTTGAGGCGGAGGCCGGCATTTTGAAGCAGCGCCCGATGAAGTGGAAAGCAAATCCATTTATTACAGTCCAGATGCCGCCGGCCACGGAACTGGGAGATCGAGTTTTCGTTCGACGCCACAGGTCGCGCACGGCAAATCTGAAGTCGTGAAGCTTCAGCGTTGCGGCCCCTCCAGACACCAGCACCCGGTTGATCTCTCTCAACGCTTCTGGGATATTCATCAGTGGAATTGAAACGTTGGATATAGCTCTGTCAAACGCGCCATCAGCAAATGGCAGCGATTCTCCACGAGCAACCACAAAATGGCAGCTAGGAAGCAGCATTTTGGCTTTCAGGATGGACACAAAATTTATGTCTACTCCCACCACAAGCTCGTAATCCCCTATCCAATGCCTAACAAGACTCTTGCCATCACCGCAGCCGATGTCGATTAATCTGGTTCCTCTGGCAAGATCGATGGCCGGTTGTTCCGATTGATTCACGCTCATAGCTAACGTATGCCTCTTTCGTCGTCCATGAACCAGCCTTAAAGGTTCATGATTTCACGGAGCTTGCGCGTTTGCGCGCGGCTGACGGGAATTTCGGTCTGCTTCCGGTCGTCCATTTTTAACTGGAAAGAGCTCTTGAACCAGGGGACGACTTCCTTAATGCGATTAACGTTGATCAGATATGAGCGGTGAACACGCCAGAAGGTTTGTGGATCCAGGCTGGCCTGAAGTTCTTCCACTGTGCGGAAGTTGGACTGCCCCTCGAAATCCTTGGTGACGATGCTGATGACGCCATCTTCGATGCTGGCGTAAATCACTTCCTCCGCATCAATCAGGTGCAGGCGGCCGGCGGTTTTGACAATGAGCTTGGTTTTCTGCTGTCCCTGGCGATTATGCTCGAGCATCTGGACCAGAAGATCAATTTTATCCTGTGTCGATTGAGAGGCTTCAAGCGCGTGACGCGCCTTGTCAATAGCGCGCTCAAACCGCGAGCGGGAGATGGGCTTCAGCAGATAATCAAGCGCGTTCACCTCAAAGGCTTGTACGGCATACTGGTCATAGGCCGTGACGAAGATGAAGTAAGGCAGCGCAATTTTTTTCTCCAGCAGCTTTTTGATGACTCGGAATCCATCCAGGCCTGGAATCTGAACGTCCAGAAAAACGAGCTGGGGCCGCAATTCACGGATGGCGTTCGCCGCTTCGATGCCGTTTTTGGAATGACCGGCGATTTCGATATCAGGAAAGCCTTTGATGAGATAAGCCAACTCATCACGCGCGGGTTGTTCGTCATCCACGATAAGCGCGGTGATTTTGGCCATGCTTTGTCTCCCGCCCGAAGCCGGCGCACCCAACTGAGCGCCGATTACCTGCGATTATAGCATTTGTAAAAGCCGGGACGGCTGCCAAACCCTGCGTTGATCTGTTGAGCAAGTAAATGGATATGGGTAGCGGCTGGTTTGGAGGCGAGTGATAACGGGTACGCTGAAGAAGCGAGCGAATCGGCTCAGGGCGAAAGGCAAAATTATAATGACAGCCACCGCGCCAGCGGTGGCTGTCGCTATAATTTGTAATTCTCAATAGATCGCTCTGCGCGATGAGGCTTCTCGGTAAACTCCGGGATGGCTCTCTGAGCCACAAGGCACATCAAGCTTGTGCTCTCTTCCCGAAGCGGGAGCTTGAGATTGCCCCTAACACTTCAAAGCTGCTGGAGCACCGCGTCCGGAGCGGGAACCAGGTTTACTGGCCGGGCCCAGGAGCCGCTTGGGCTGACTGGGCCTCTTGGCCCGGAATCTGCGGTACCATAACCGTTATTTCCACACGGCGATTCAACTTCCGCCCATTTCGAGTCTTGTTAGAGCCCGCTGGGGCAGCTTCACCGTATCCCAAACTATAAATCTTCACGAGTGGGATGTTGCCATTCAGCGTGAGATACCGGACCACTGCTTCCGCGCGGCGCTGGCTTAGTTGCAAATTGAACTGTTTGGCGCCCGTTGTGTCTGTGAAGCCCTGAATCTGGATGGCGTAGTGTTTCAATGGCTTCACCGCTTGCACGAGTTGATCCAGACTCTGCTCGTCGGCCGGTGTTAAAGCGCTTTTGTCCAGGCCGAATAGAACCGTCGCGTGCTGCGTAGGCTGGTAATTGTCAATGTTATTGACGGTATCTTGCGCCTGGTTCGCTTTTGAAACGCCTTGCTCCGCTACCTGGCGAGCAGCCTGAGCGTGCTGATCCGCGGCGCCGGCAGCTTGCTTAGCCTGATCGGCGTCGTTTTGCGCGCTAGCAATTCCTGTTTCAGCCCTGCGGTCAACGTTGCGAATCTGCGCAGCGTTCTCCGCGGTCTTCTGATTTGTTTTATGAAGACGCATTTCAAGCGGCGAGATCGTCTTCTGCACATATTTCTTGGTGGCGCATCCGGCGGTAGCAAAAATTAGCGCCCCTACCGCGACTGCGGTTATTTTGGTGGTTCTTGCAGGATTCATATAAGGCCTCCTCCGCTTTACGAGTGAACAGACTCTTAATGAAGCACTCGATTTGCCAAACCGGAACAGAGATAAGGTCTTTAAAATCAATAGCTCGCGACGGCAGCGCTTTCGCCAGCTCAGGGTGGGGTATAAGATTTAGGCGGCTAGCCTGTAAATTCTTCCTGATTCCGTTGTAGCAAAGCGACATCAACGACCGCTAAAAAATCATAATAAAAATAGAGTTGACAACTGAGACAATACACGATAGTTTAGGCATTCGCTCAGTAGTTAAGATTTGGAGTAAAAGGCGGCACGTCGCCGTGAGACCGGCGGCGCGAGGAGGCTTTAGTTTAGATGGAGCCTCTAACTAAAGCCCGCCAAATTTTTATTAAAAAGTAGTTGACAACCACAAAAGGACTTTCATATATTGGTTGGGTCTTTAAGAAGTATTTCGGAATAATGATAACCCGGGTAAGGGGATATTTTCTCCTGGCCTTTAGCCAAAAAGGAGTTGACCACATGATGAAAAAGCGGGTAATGGTACTTTTGCTCCTGTTGGGGATTGTGAGTGTAGCTCCGGTCTTTGCTGGCTCGGCTGCTATAGGGACTGTGGCAGGCAG
>JBOGJZ010000141.1:0-11278 GCA_050745645.1 Terriglobia bacterium
GTACAATTCCGTGCCGAGTTCTTCAACATCCTCAATCGCGCCGACTTCGCCAATCCTCTCCGCCCGGACAACACAGATATTTTTGATGCGGCAGGAGCGGCGAATTCTGTTGCAGGGCTGTTGACATCAACCACCGAATCGGCGCGGGAAATTCAGTTCGCCATCAAGGTGATCTGGTAAAGACTGAAGAGTCTGTATGAAAACTCGAGCCGACTTCTTCCAAAGGCTGCTTTTAAGCAGCCTTTGGAAGACCTATTTGATCAGCGTAGCGCGGCACAGCCGCAACCGAATGGAATGTCATGCTGCCCTGAAAATAACGTGTTGCGCCGGGCTTTATGCCCGGCATCTGCCGTCAAGGGCGGCGCTACATTTTCATCCTGCGGGGTGTCGCAAGGCGACATGACAGACTGAGCGCAGCGACCTGTCCCGGCGAAGTCGGGAAGCATCTGCTTGCAGAACAATGGAAAAGCAGATTCCTCGCGGCGCGACACCAGAGAAAAAACTTACAAAAAGCTCTTGACTCACGCCGCCCCTTTCATAGATGCGCCACCCGCTCAGCTAATTTCCGGCCGAACTAAAAAACTGTCTCAGGCGTCTCATCCGTCTCCATCCAGGCTTTCCGCCCTGCTACTCTGAAGTGGCTATGAACAACCATCATCCAAACTTCCGTTTATGCCGGTCTCCGAAACTCACCCCGGCGCGCCTGGCCGCCTGCCGGTCAAACGCCCGCAAATCCACCGGCCCGCGCACGGTGAGGGGCAAGGCCCGCTCGTCGCTGAACGCGCTCAAGCACGGGCGGTATGCCCGCCGCCTGACCAGGACCCTGGAGCAGGCAGGCGAGAGAGGGCAGTTGAGAGTCTACGGAGAGATCGTGGACCGGATTAGCTGGCGCTTCCGGGTGGATTGGGAGCGGGAGCAGCGGATCACGGAGCGCCTCGCGCGCCAGGTCTGGTGCTACGGGTGGAAGGCGGTGGGGGGAGTCAAAACGAACCCAGCAAGTTCCGGCAGCTCAGGCAGTTCTGAAAATAATCCGCGATCCCCGATTCGGATTCGAGCGAACGCGAGAGGCCGCGCGCTGAAGTTTGTCTTCGGGCGGCGCCGGCGACGCCGTCTCACCGGCCGGGTGATTCCGTTCTGGAGCCTCGCCTGGCTCCATGCCTTACTGAAAAAGCAGATCAGGTCATGCTGAACGCAGCGGCCTGTCCCGGCGAAGCCGGGAAGGGTCTCAGCTTCTTCGCTCCGCTCTCTCGAAAGTCATCCCTTGGTCATTCCGGCGAAGCTTGTCCTCCGCGCAGGCGGGGGAGCGGGAACCCAATGGCCTGGACCCCCGCTTGCGCGGGGGTGACAGGGCATGGCGACTTTCATCTACATGGGTGGGCCGAAGGCCCATGGGGAGCTCAGAATGACAGCGAGGTGCTCGGAATGACACGATTCGTTTTTCAGCAACTCCCTGTGCGCGGGAATCTCCAGCAGGATGATGCAGATCCTCCCCTGCCGCCAATAAATTCCCCGCCGTGATCCCTGAAGATCAGCTATTCTCTGGCTGTACCAGGTGGTCGAAAATGTGCGGAATTACCGGTTTTCTTGATCCCGAACTCCCTAACTCTGATGAGTTGACCCACCTGGTTGTCTCAATGGCGGACTCGCTCGCTCATCGCGGGCCAGATGACTCTGGGTTTTGGGTGGATGCGCCTGCAGGAATCGCGCTAGGATTCCGGCGCCTGGCCGTCGTGGATCTTACTCCGGCCGGTAACCAACCGATGATTTCGCGCGGGGGGCGCTACGTCATCGTATTCAACGGCGAAATATATAACTTTGCGGATTTGCGGAGAGAGCTGGAGCCTAGGGGTCATACTTTCCGCGGCCATTCGGATACAGAGGCGATGCTGGCCGCCATAGAGGAGTGGGGGGTTGCGGCCGCGATGAAGAAGTTTATTGGGATGTTTGCCTTCGCCCTGTGGGATCGCCGGGAGCGGGCGCTGCATCTCGTGCGGGACCGCCTGGGAATTAAGCCTCTTTATTACGGCTGGGCGGGCAAGGTCTTCCTGTTCGGTTCAGAACTGAAGGCGATTCGCCGCCATCCGCAATTCGCGCCGCAGATCGATCGCAACGCGCTAGCCCTGCAGATGCGTTACAACTACGTGCCGCATCCCTATTCCATTTATCAGAAGATCTCAAAATTGCCGCCGGGCTGCATGCTCACGCTGAGCGCCTCCATGGGTGAAGAATCGCCTGTGCCGTACTGGTCTGCCGCGGAAACTGCCGGGAATGGCGCGCGTGATCCGTTCTCAGGATCGGAACAGGAGGCGCGCGAGCAACTAGATGCATTGCTCCGGGATTCCGTGCGGCTACGGATGATTGCTGATGTGCCGCTTGGCGCTTTTCTTTCCGGCGGAATCGATTCTTCCACGGTGGTTGCCCTCATGCAGGCTCAAAGCCCTCGTCCTGTTAAGACCTTCACGATTGGTTTTGAAGACTCCATCCATGACGAAGCTGCTTACGCCAAAGCTGTGGCGGCGCATCTGGGCACGGACCACACTGAACTGCGCGTCACGCCGCAGAAAGCGCTGGAAGTGATTCCCAAGCTCCCGGTTCTCTTCGACGAGCCGTTTTCAGATTCCTCTCAGATTCCTACCTACTTGATCTCAGCCCTCGCGCGCCGGTCAGTGACGGTGAGCTTGTCGGGCGACGGAGGTGACGAATTATTCGGAGGCTATCCCCGGTATTTCGTTGCTGATCGAATCTGGAAAGGCGAACGATGGCTGCCGCTTGCGGTCCGGCGGACGCTGGCTGGCGTCATTGGCGGCCGGGATTCCGGGACGTACAACCGCTGGCTCAGCTGGAGCCGCCGCTGGTTTGACCGCTACGGGCGGCCCGGACAAGTGGGCGAAAAGATGGGCAAGCTGGCGGAAACGCTGAGGGCGGCAGACTTCCGCGAGCTTTATAAGTGCTTCGTGTCGCATTGGAAACGGCCGGCAAGCATCGTCCTTGGAGCCGAGGAGCCACCGGCCATTTTTTCGGACGCGCCAGGCGGCGCTCCCCGGACTGGGGCGCGCTTAGATCGCTTTGGTCAAATGATGCTGTGGGATATCGTTAGCTACCTGCCAGACGACATTTTGACTAAAGTAGATCGCGCCAGCATGGGCGTAAGCCTGGAAGTGCGGCTGCCGATCCTCGATCATCGTGTAGTCGAGTTCGCGGCGCGATTGCCGGTTAAGTTGCAAGTCCGCGCAGGCCGGGGAAAATGGCTCCTCCGCCAGTTGCTCTTCCAATACGTGCCGCGAGAATTGATTGAACGGCCGAAGATGGGCTTCAGCGCACCTATCGGCGCTTGGTTGAGAGGAGAGTTGCGCGAATGGGCCGAAGGGTTACTCAGCGAAAGCCGCTTGCAACGCGAGGGATATTTCAGGCCGGAACCGATCCGCGAACTTTGGGCTCAGCACCTGGCCGGTCAGCGGGACGCATCAGACTCGCTGTGGGACGTTCTGATGTTCCAGGCCTGGCGAAAGCAGTGGGATTAAAAACTAGCTCTTCCGCGGGAGCGCCGGCGTGCGGCGGGCGAGGACGCCGCCATAAACCTCAACGATTTGTCTCGCGACGTTTTCCGATGACAGCCGCGCGATCCATTCGCGGCCGCGGGTTCGCGCGCCACGCTGGCAGATTTCAACAATTTTGGCCGCAAGAGCTTCCATTTCGCGCGGCGCGAGGAAGCAGCCTTCCGTCGGCCCGATGAGATCGGCCGCATCGCCCACGTCCACCGTGACGACGGGAAGATTCACCGCCATGGCTTCCTTGATGATGTTTGGCGAACCCTCCGACAGCGACGCCAGCACCAGGACGTCGGCGGCGTTCAGGTAAAGCGGCATGCGAGGCCTGGGGACGCCGCGGACGTACAGTATTTCGAGCTCGGGTACGAGCTTGCGAGCGCGCTCAACTGCGGCTGCAATGAGATCGTGGCGCTTGTTTTCAATCGCGGGATCAAAAGGGAAAATCACGAGCTTCTTGGCTACATCCAACCCTAGCGCGATTCGAGCCTCGCGCTGGTCCATCGGGCGGAAAAGAGCGAGGTCAACTCCGTTCGGGATCACCCGCGCTGAATTCAGCCGTAATGCAGTTTTCATTTGGCGGCTCTTGACGATGACGGCCGGCGCCATTCGCGCCAGCGCGAAGCTCGATACGCGAAAGAAAAGCCCGCTCAGGGAGAGCCGCCCGTTGAGCTTGAAACGGCCTAGAACGTCGTCGCCCATGAAGGATACGAGGACGGGCACGCTCCACTGGCAACGCGCAACCCACCCAGACCAGCCGAAGTGGGCGTGAATGAGGTCGTACCGGTTCTTCCGCAACCGGCGCCACATTGCGGGCGCCGCGCGCGCGTAGTTCCACTTGGACTTGCGGCCGTCAATAAACAGAACGTCGAACTCAACGCCGAGCGGCCGCAACGATTCCATCTGCGCTTGGACAAAACTTCCGTAGCTGGGGTCTGACTCCGTTGGCCATAAGTTGGTGACCACGAGAACGCGGTAACGCAGAGGAGTTATTCCTGATGACAAGCCGCCGGCTTCGATCATATGCGCTTTGATGCGAGCGCCTCTAACAGCTTGCGGAAGGCAACGCCGCGGTGGGAGACGGCGAATTTGGCCTCCGCGCTGATCTCAGCGAAAGTTCTGCCGAGCGGAGGATAGAAAAAATAGGGATCATAACCGAAACCGGCCAGGCCGCGAGGACTGTTTATAACAAGGCCGCTCACTTGACCCTCCGTAACCGCTCTCACGGCCTGGTTTTCAGCTAAGGCAATTACGCAGACATAACGCGCGGGGTAGCGCCGCGAATCGGAGTCTCCAATTGACGCATGAAGAGCTTGCGGCGAACTGGCAGCCTCGGACACCCGGGCGAGCTCGCGGATCAGCTTTTGATTGTTCTCTTCATCGGTGGCTTCTAGCCCCGCGTACCGGGCGGAATGGACTCCCGGGGCCCCGCCCAGCGCGTCCACGCAAATTCCGGAGTCGTCGGCAAACACCCATCCATCGACAAACGCCCCGTAGTGCAGCGCCTTTTTGCGCGCGTTGGCCTCAAACGTATCGCCATCCTCGATGCAAGCCGGCAAATGTTGAATTCCAGGCACGAGCTCGACGGTGATCCCTTGCTCCTTGATTGCAAGATGAAACTCGCGGAGTTTGCCGGGGTTTTTAGAAGCGAGATAAAGTTTTGCTTTTGCGGCGGCTTCGTTCATGTGCTCGCGGGAAAGTCGATCTGGAGTATGGCGTGCTGCAGTGATTGAAGTTTTTCGATTCCGGGGCGAGCCGTCTCGATAAAGCGGTTGAGGTCTTCCAGGCTGTAAGCTCTTCCTTCGGCGGCCGCCTGGACCTCCACGAGCCGGCCGTCTCCTATCATGGCCACATTGACGTCCACATCGGCGTGCGAATCCTCCGCGTAATCTAAATCAAGCAGAATCTCGCCTCCGACCATCCCGACGCTGATCGCCGCAACATAATCTTTAAGGGGAAGGCGGCGGAGCGCCTTCATTTCCAAAAGCCTCTGCAGGCCCAGGCCGAGCGCGACGAACGCTCCTGTGATCGAGGCGGTGCGGGTGCCTCCGTCGGCGCGGACCACGTCACAATCAATCCACACGGTTCGCTCGCCAAGGGTCTCAAGGTCTGTCACTGCCCGCAAAGACCGGCCGATCAGCCGCTGAATTTCCATGCTGCGCCCTCCCTGGCGGCCTCTCGTTACTTCGCGGGGCGTGCGGGTGTCGGTTGCGCGCGGGATCATGCCATATTCGCTCGTAATCCATCCCTTTCCGCTTCCCTTCAGAAAGGGCGGCACGCCGTCATCGATCGAGGCGGTACAAATCACCTGAGTTTCACCCAGGCGAATCAAGGCGGAGCCTTCCGCGCTCGAGACGAAATGCGGAACGATTTCAACCGGCCGCAACTCAGTGCTCGCGCGCTGGCTGGCGCGAACCAGTTTGCCGCTGGAATAAAGCAGGCCTGAAACCGGCTTCGGTATGGAGAGCATATGACCTCACGGGGTTAAAGGTTTTGCGGCGGTCTGCGGCAAATTCGATGTGTAAAAGCTGGTCAGGTCCGCGTGGCCGTCCAGCGTGTCCACTTCCTGGCCTTGAACTAGAAATCTAACCCGCTTCACAGCCGGAACGTTCGCGATCACTGAATCGACCACGGAGTAAATAGCCAGCGTCTCGCTGGCTATTCCCACCGGGAAGTCTTGAGTGACATCGCTGGAGAAGTCCAGATAGGCGTCGCCGCCCGGAGTAATAAACACGGCGCGCAGCGCCGCCGACGCAGGCAGGGCAGGGCCGTGACCTTGCGCTGAGCCTTCGATCAGCGCCAAAACAATCTGGCGAACGCGATCCTCCTTGTTAGGAGCCAGCGCGATGACTCGGGCTTCCGGGTCCAGCGTGCCAGTGTCAAAGTCCGGAAAATACAGTGTGACGGCTTCCTTCACCGTCGACTCGGATTGCAGCGCCTGTTGGCGGAGTTGAGCCTGCATTTGCTCCTCGGGTTTGGAAGCGGACTGAAAGAAAGCACGGCGCACCAGAGCGCGCAGGTAAAAGCCGCCCACCACGAGGACCGGGATTGCGAAGAGCAGCAGAATGAGGCTGCGTTTGCTCATGGCTGCGCGGGCGCTCCCGCAAATTGTTCCAAGGCTGCGGCTGCGGCGTTCGCCACCTGCTGCTCGAAACCCTCCTGGGCGATCACTCCCGCGTCTTCCAAGGGCGAAAGCGTGCCTACTTCCACAGCCGCGGCAGGAGCATGGATGCTGCGGAGCTGGCGGACCGGCGCTCCCGTTACCGGGCGCACGGTAACACCCGCCATCTGCAAGAAACGCTGTTCAAGCGCTTGCGCCAACTGCTGGCTAGGGACTTGTTTGGTTTCCTGCGCCGAATCCCAAGGGACAAAGAGCAAGGTTCCGGCTCCCGGCGCGGGCGAAGGCGGTTGGTACGCATAGACGGCAATCACGGGAGAGCGGTCGCCGAGATCTCCGGCGTGAAAGCTGACGAACGCGACGGGGTTCGCAGTGTTCGCCGTGACGCTCCGCTGCTCGAAAGTTGGATCTGAGTCACCGCTGCGAGTCAGCACAATGCGGTATTTTCCAGTCGCCTTGAGCGCCAACGCCAGGTTCTGCACCAAGGCAGCCGCCACATTCTTTTCTAAGATGCCGTCGCGGCTGCGGGCTCCGGAATCCGCCCCCCCGTGGCCCGCATCCAGCACAAAAGCGGGCAGCGGGGCTGGAGCAATCGTTGGCGCAGGAGCGGGGGCTGAGGACGATGGCGCTCCTGGGCCGGGCCCGGTCGTGGAGGCTGCCGCCGCGGCCCGCTGCTGTGCTGGTAAACCCTGTGAGCCCGCGGGTTGCGGTTTTACCAGATCTGCGATCACCACTTGCTGGTTTTGGGTAAGCTGGGAGTAGAAATTAAGGCCAAGCTCAGTGGGCGTCAAAATCAGTTTGGGCCGGCCATCCTGATCGTCAAATCGAACCTCTTTGACGTATGGGTTGTTAAACTGGATCACCCGCTCCATCGGCGCCACCGGCGGCCCGTTCAAAAAAATAATCCACTTCCCGTTGGTGGAAGCTGTCCGAATGCTCACCTTGCCCGTAAATTGGATCACAAGCTTTGCGCCGGAAGGCTGGCCTTGCAGCTTGACAGTAAAGGATACCGGATGAATGCCGCCAATAAAGGCGCGGTAGTCGCCCGCTTGATAGAGCACTCTCTTACCCGTCAGGCGCGGCACCACAAGCGTTAAAAAACTCACTGGAACCAGCCACTGGCCGTTGACTCGAAGCACCGGCTGCAAAAGGTCTACCGTGTTCTTGCCAAACCGTATCTTGCTTTGTCTCAGCGAGAGCTGCAGGCGCGAATCGCCAACCCAGACCTCCAGGGACTTCCGCTTCTCTTGTAATCCGGTGACCTGCGCGTTGAGGTTCAGCAGCGGCAACAGGGGCAGGTAGACCGTGCCATTTACCGTCTCGGCAGACATGATCGTATGCCCCTGAGACAGATAAAAAACAAAATTCTCGCTACGCAAGCGCTGGGCAGGCCAGAAAATCATTAGCGCTCCGGCAAAAGCCGCGCCCGCGATGACAGTTCGTGAGGAAAGGCATAGCAGTGGCTGTCTAAACAAATGATACTCAAATCCCTTCGCCCAAAACCACGAATCCAGCTACGGCGGCCCGTGCGCTGGCTGGTTCCCGAAGAACGCTTCAACGCCAGGAAAGAAAGCTTCCCACTGCCGCCCCAACGATTATACGGGACTTGAAACCGCTCCGATAGGTTAGAGTCCTCAGCTCGGTCGCAAATTGTAGTTTTTAGCGCAGCATTCATTGAGTTGCGTTGGGCGCCTTTGATGCAGCGCTGCACGAAGGAACAGAACAAATTGCCCGCCACGCCCGGCGCGCTATAATCAGGAGATCGTGAAACCAACCATCGCTTTCCGTAATCTGTTATTGTAGGTAGCGTCAGCTTTTGCAAGGCTGGTCTGCTCAGACTTTTGGGAAAGGAGATCATAATTTATGACGACAGCATCGACTGCTCAAGGAGGCGCTATGCCATTTACACTTCCCCCGCTGCCCTATGCCGCGGACGCACTCGAGCCGTACATCGATAAACGGACTATGGAGATTCATCACGACGGCCACCACGGCGCCTATGTGGCGAACTTGAACAAGGCGGTTGGCTCAGATTCTCAATTAGCGGGCAAGACTCTGGAAGAATTACTCGCGAACAACTGTGCAATCGCGCCGGAGAACGTTAGGACCGCCGTTCGCAACAACGGCGGCGGCCATGCAAATCACTCGATGTTCTGGCAAATCTTGACTGCCAAAGGTGGTGGCCAGCCAAGCGGGAAACTGGCCGGCGCCATCCAGGCTGGATTCAGCAGCTTTGAGCAGTTTAAAGAGAAGTTCAACACGGCCGCAGCCGGGCGCTTCGGCTCTGGTTGGGCATGGCTGCTGAAGGACTCTTCTGGCAAGTTGGAAATCACTTCCACTGCCAACCAGGACAGTCCGCTCATGGATGGTAAATTTCCAGTGATTGGGCTGGACGTCTGGGAGCACGCCTACTATTTGAAGTATCAGAACCGCCGCGCCGAATACATCAGCGCCTGGTGGAACGTGGTGAACTGGGCTGAAGCAGAGCGGCGCTTTACCTCCGGGAAATGAGCTCTGCCAACCTGTTTCCCCGGCTTCTAACCGGGGCGAGGTCTCTAATTGGCGCATGGCCGTAGACGGAAGCGAAGATTGCCAAACCTGCGGACAGACCTTTGCATCTAATAATGAGTGCTGGGTTGCTGAAGAGTACGGGTGGCTGCCATTCTGCGCGGCGCATGGGCTTCCGGCCCAACCAAGGAGATGGAAATCGGGGTGATTTTCGACAGCGCGGAGCGAAGAATCGATGCCTTCTATTTTTAGCGCCCCAAGCAGATGCTTCCCGGCTTCGCCGGGACAGGCCGCTGAGCTCAGCATGGCAAACAGAATTTTTTAGCCACGTATCTAAATTGCCCGGTTGCCGCCGGCCTGGGCCGGCGGGGCCTGAATGACGATGGTTCTTTGCACATGGCGCCCAAAACCACCAAAAAGCCGAATGAAATAACGGAACTTCCCATCCTGCCTGTTCGTGAGACGGTGCTGTTTCCGAATGCGATTTTGCCGCTCACGGTTGGGCGGGAAGGATCGCTCAAGCTCATCAGTGAGCTGGAAGGCGAGGATAAGTTCATCGGGGTGATCGCGCAGCGGGACCCGCGCGTCGATAACCCGCAGCCGGTGGATCTCTATCAGATCGGTACGGCTGCCTATGTTCACAAAATCATCAAATTGCCAACTCAGAACCTCTTCGTGTTCGTCGAGGGCCTCCACCGGATCGCGGTCGACGAGGTCATCGGCGCGGAGCCCTATCTGCGCGCGCGAGTGAAGCCGCTCGAGGATGTGCTGCCCCCGGCCGGCGCGACGGGTTTTGACGCGCTGGTGCGCAGCGTCACGACGCTTTTCCAGCAGGTTGTACAGCTCTCCCCCAGCCTCTCGGACGACCTTCAAACCGTGGTCATGAACATCGAGGAGCCATCGCGCCTCGCAGACTTTATCGCCGCCAACTTGCCTTCAATCTCGAACACCGAAAAACAGGAGTTGCTGGAAAGCCTGGATCTCGTGTCGCGGCTCGAGCGGCTGAACCGCCATCTTGCGCGTGAGATGGAAGTACAGCAACTGCGTTCCAAAATTCAATCCGACGTACAGGACCAAGTCACGGCGAGCCAGCGCGAATATTACCTGCGCGAACAGATGAAGGCGATTCAGAAGGAGCTGGGCGAAGCCGATGAGCAGCATGAGATCGAAGAGCTGCGGCAGAAGATCGAAGCCGCCGGTATGCCGGAAGAGGCCAAAAAGGAGGCGCACCGCGAGCTCAGCCGCCTTTCAAAAATGTCACCCGCCGCAGCGGATTATCACGTTACCCGCACGTATCTCGATTGGCTGGTCGTGCTGCCCTGGAGCAAGGTGAGCGAGCTGAAGGTGGACATCCGCAAGGCCAGACAGGTTCTCGACGAAGACCATTATGACCTTGAGAAGATCAAGGAACGCATCCTGGATTACCTCGCGGTCCTGCAACTGAGACCGCAATTGAAAGGCCCTATCCTATGCCTTGTGGGGCCGCCGGGGGTAGGGAAAACCTCGTTGGCGAAATCTGTGGCCAAGTCCCTGGACCGCAAATTCGTGCGCATGTCCCTTGGCGGCATTCACGATGAGGCGGAAATCCGTGGGCATCGCCGCACCTACATCGGAGCCCTGCCCGGGCAGATCATCCAGGGTATCCGGCGAGCCGAAACTCGCGACCCCGTCTTTGTACTTGACGAGGTGGATAAGATCGGGCGCGACTTTCGCGGCGACCCGTCTTCGGCGCTATTGGAAGTGCTCGACCCCGAGCAAAACTCGACCTTCCGCGACAACTATCTGGACGTGCAGTTCAATCTTTCAAGGGTCCTTTTCATCTGCACCGCGAACGTGCTGGACACTATTCCGCCTGCGCTGCTAGACCGCATGGAGATTCTGGAGTTGCAAGGTTATACCGAGCAGGAGAAGATCGAGATTGCCTTCCGCCATCTCATTCCGAAGCAGACGGAGGAGCACGGCATCCGCAGCGGCGAGCAGATCGAATTCACGCGGGAGGCGCTCGCTCACGTCATCCGCTATTACACGCGCGAGGCGGGCGTGCGGAGCCTGGAGCGCGAAATCGCTACGATCTGCCGCAAGCAGGCCCGCCGGATCGCTGAAGGCA
>JBOGJZ010000142.1:0-3599 GCA_050745645.1 Terriglobia bacterium
CACGCCGCGAGCGGCTTGTTCTGACAAGCCGCTCGCGGCGCGAAATGGGAAAGTGGAAGAAGTCCGCGTTTTCGGCGGGGTTGAAACCCCGCCCTTCCGCAGACGCTAACCCCTTCATGAATAATGCGGGTTAGCGATAGGTTGTTTGCCTTAGCGAGCATTGTTTCACCACTGCGCATTCCGTCTCATATTGAAAGCGAACTGGAATAAGAACGATCAGCAGGCCGTGAGCTTATGCTTAACGACGAAACTCTGAGGGCAGCCGTCGAAGGCATCATCTACGTGGCGCAGGAGCCGGTGGCCCTGGACGCAATCGTGAACTCGCTCGACGGTGAAGATCGTGAGCGAGTGAAGCTGACCATCGAATCGCTGATTCAGCAATATGAAGGTCCCGAGCATGGCATTTGCATCCGCCACGTAGCAGGAGGCTACAAGTTTGCCTCTAAGCCGGAGCATCACGAAATCTTCCGCCGCTTCGTCAAGAGTCTGAAGCCTGCAATCCGCCTCTCGAAACCCGCTCTTGAGACCTTGGCCGTTGTCGCATATCGCCAGCCAGCGACCTTGCCCGAAATTGAGGCGATCCGCGGAGTCGATTGCGGAGGCGTGATCCATACCCTTATGGAAAAGAAACTTATCATCACGGCGGGGCGCAAAAGCGTGGTCGGCCGGCCCATACTGTACAAGACTTCGCGTGAGTTTTTGGTGCATTTCGGTCTCAAAAATGTAGGTGAATTGCCCAGCCTTCGGGAATTCGAGGAATTAGCACGCCAAGCGCTTGGATCACAAGGCTCTCCCCTTGCGGAGTTGGATCAATCACCTTCTGAATCAAGTGCGGTTGATCCGCATGTTGACTAAGCGGAGCGGGGACTCACGTATACGGCCGCCGATAGAGCGTGGATGTGGCCTTGGTCATGCTATCGGCCACGCTGCGTTGACACGCGCCAGTGATGGAGGGTAAAAGGAGCCCATGCTCGAGCCCCGGCAGAGACTATTACCACTTTCTGACTCCCGGTTAGCTACAACGGTCCCCGGCCTGACCGGCGATGAACGCCGCGCTCTTTGTCGATCTTACCGGCGCAAGCTGGTGCCGAACCCAGAGCTCAACCGGGCTCTAGTATCCTTTCAGCGAAACAGGTCGGCCCCCTTTTACCGGTGGCTCAAGTATAAGGAAGCGTTTTCCTGCGAGTTCGTCAAGTATGTCTTAGCCCAGTTTCCAGTGCAGACGGGCGCACAGCGCAGCGTGCTGGACCCGTTTGCAGGCGTCGGAACAACCCTGATCGCTGCGGCCGAAGAGGGTTGGAACGCTACCGGTATCGAGCTTCTTCCTGTTGGAATCGCAGCCATGAACGCCCGTCTTAAAGGCCACGTTGTGAGCCTCCCACGATTTAAGCGTTCATTGGCAGCTTTGAAGGACGTTGCGCTGCGGAGTAGCGGACAATCAGGATATTCGTTTCCACATCTGAAAATTACACAAGGGGCATTCCCGCCTGAAACGGAAGAGCAGTTATCCATCTATAACGATCTTCTAGAAAAAATCTCCGATGAGAATGTCCATTGTTTGTTCCGGTTTGCTCTGCTGGCTGTTTTGGAGGAGGTCAGTTTCACGAGGAAGGACGGCCAGTATCTTCGATGGGACCCCCGCTCTGGAAAAGGAAAACCCTCCCGGTTTAATAAGGGTCCGATCGCCACGTTCTGGCCAACGGTCATTCGTAAGCTGGAAGCGATATTGGAGGATATAGAACAGAGAGATAGCCGTGCATTTTCGCCAAACATGAGGATCATCCAGGACTCTTGCCTGGCCGAACTCCCGCGGCTCCTCTCCGACTCATTTGATCTCGTTGTAACCTCTCCTCCTTACTGCAATCGCTACGACTACACTCGGACCTATGCTTTGGAGTTGGCGTACCTGGGCTACAGCGAGAAACAAGTAAAAGATTTGCGGCAAGTCTTGCTCTCAGCAACGGTTGAGAACAAGCCGAAGCGCGAGCAGCTTGCCGGAATTTACGCGTCGCTGGGCAGGGCCGCTGCTTTCAATGTGATGGTAGAGTGCTTCGAGAACCAGTCAGCTTTGATAGAGGTTCTGGACCTGCTGAGAGATGCCAGAAACGCCGGTAAACTGAATAACAACAATGTTCCGAGAATGATAGAGCATTACTTCTTTGAGATGAACCTTGTTGTGCACGAGCTTGCAAGGCTGCTAAGAGTCGGCGGGCGAGTCGTGATGGTCAATGACAACGTGCAGTACTTTGGCGAAGAGGTTCCAGTGGACCTTATTCTGTCTGAGTTTGCGGTCCACGCCGGTTTGAAGGTGGAAAACATCTGGGTGCTGCCGCGCGGAAAGGGAAACAGCAGTCAGCAAATGGGAGTTCATGGCAGGAACGAGATTCGGAAATGCGTTTACGTCTGGTCAAAATAACCAACGCTTATGGCCCCACGTCCCAACGAATACACCCAAGAGCTCAATCTGATGAGGTCCCTGCTGATCGTGACTGCCCTCCAAAAGAGGGAAGACGATAGAGCGATTCGTTACATACGTGAGTACAAGTCCAAGCTTGCATGGAAGCCACTGGTTGAACTGATGATTGACGAGGAGGTATGGGCCTACGCTACGGAGCGCCAACGCTATGATCCAAGGCTCGTGTTTAGCCATCCGGACATACTCATGTCCAGGCCTTCGACGAGTCTTTACTACCGCGCGCTTTGCGGCCTATCGCTCAAGGCGGTCCGGTCATATTTCGGATCAGTAGAATCGCTCGAGGCCGGAGGACCCCAGGCGCGCCTGACGGAGCCGAAGGCACGGAAAATGGCCCGCGTTTACAACACCTTCATCTGCTCAATCATTAAGAATTCAACTGATTGGACGCTCGAGAACGGCCGACGGACGATCCTGGCCACCTTGGGAATAACCCTGGATGGGAAAATGCGGAACAGGGTTGGCAGGATCGCGGAAGACCGGGTGCGCCGCTTGGTAGTCGATTGGCTGAATGAGCGGGACTTGATTGAAAAACCAACCATAACCAAGGAGGAGATGCTCAGGGAGGATCGCATCCCGCGAGTGTTTGAACTGCGAGGCGGCATAACCATGCGGTTTGGCTCTGAGCCCGATATTGAGTTCACGCGGCAAAACGATGTGCTGGCGGTCGTTGAAGTCAAAGGTGGGATCGACCCAGCCGGCGCGTTAGAACGCTACGGAGCAGCTACCAAATCCTTTCAGCACGCTGAAGTCAGGGGCGCGAGATGCCGTAATTTCTATCTCGGCGGAGTCTTCACGGCTGAGCTGCGCCGCAGAATAGCGAGAGACCGGCTTGTGGAAAAATCCTTCGATGTCGTCGAGATTCTCCAATTTCCTGATAAGAGGGAGCAGTTCTTATACGAACTATTCCACCATGCTCTGCGATTGGTTTAGCTACCATCGACCTGCCTGGGATGATCTTAAAGCCGGATATCGCTTCACAACCTTAGCTTGACGCTTATGACAGAACGGCTCCAAAAAATCATCGCGGCGGCTGGAATCGCGTCACGCCGCAAGGCGGAAGACCTGATTCGTCAGGGCCTGGTTTCCGTCAACGGGCAGACGGTTACGGAACTCGGCTCGAAAG
>JBOGJZ010000143.1:0-5322 GCA_050745645.1 Terriglobia bacterium
CTCTCAAGCCGCTCGATCTCAATACGATCCTGGCCTCCGTGGCCAAGACCAGTCGCGTTGTGGTCGTTCACGAGGCGCATCGCTTCTGTGGCTTCGGCGCCGAACTGGCGGCTACTATTCAGGAGAAGGCTTTCTATGATCTTGATGCTCCGGTGCAAAGAGTTGCAGCGCTTGATGTACCCATCCCCTTCAGCCGCAGTCTTGAGGAAACAGTGCTGCCGCAGATCACGACTGTCATCGCGGCGGTCCGAGCCACTTTGGATACGGGGGAGTGATAAGCAGATTGCGGCTTCAGTGCTTAAGTGCGGTGCTTTACCAGCAGGAACAGTGCAAAGCCCGTCATTTTTCAATTCTTGGAGTAGCGGCCTCGGCGTCATGTTTAGAGATCCGAGCGCTTTGCATTACGGATGACTTGTGCTGAAGGATATCGTCGATCTGTTCGTAGGTGCGGCCTTTTGTCTCGAAGCCGAAGATGCCATAAGCCACGCCCGCGACGGCGTACCAGGATCCGAGGTAAAGGAAAGCCGGCCTGATGGCGCCCAGCATTGCCGCCGGCTCTATGAAATTGGAGGATCCGACGATCAGAGCTAAGCCGAGCGGACCGATGATCTTGCCAAGACTGCCAAAACCGTAGGCGGATCCCATTCCCGTGGCGCGCAGGTGTGACGGCCAGAGTTCCGCCGAGTAGGGCCCGTTGATTGCAAATCCTCCGTCGGCGAAAACAAAAGCCGCGATCAGCAGCAGCCAGAACAAGGACACTGTCCCTATGTGGAGCGATGCCGACGTTCCTGCGAGCGGCAGGAGGATGCCTGCGCCGATCCCAAAAATAAAGCCGCACGCCCGGCGTCCGATCCGGTCAGAGAGATAGCCAAATGCGAAGCGGGCTGCAACCCCGATCGCGCTAAGACTTATCACCAAAGCCGAGGCGTGCGCTGCGGTAGTGCTTAAAACGAGGACGAGCACTGTAGGGAGCCACAGAATGAGCCCGTAATAGCCGGTCAGCGCTCCGAGATTGCCCATCCACGAGGCGATAAGGCTGCGCCGGTAACGGAAGAGTTCCCGCAACCGTGGCCGTGGCGGCTCCTTGAGAATCACATTTCCGAGGTCAACCTCTGTCGCATCGCGCTGAAGCGCCCAGGCAATCGAACGGCGTGCTTCCTCGCGCTTGCCGCTCCGAAGAAGCCAAAGGGGAGACTCCGGAATAATGAAGATGAGCAGCAGCGTCAGAAATGCCGGGCACGCTCCGACTAAGAACATCCCGCGCCAGCCAATCACCGGGGCAAGGTAAGCGCCGAGAAATGCTCCGAACATCAGGCCGACGGGGATAAACACGGAAGCAAGGGAACTCACGAATCCCCGCACGCGCGCCGGCACGAATTCCTGAACGAACGTCATGTTGACAACAAATCCGCCGACGCCGAAGCCCACGGCAAGACGCAACAAGGATAGATAGATCCATGCTCCCGTGGGCGTTAGCGCCAATAAAACGCTGCCCGCCGAGAACGTCAAGATCGTTGCGATGAAGGTCGGACGCCGTCCCCATCGGTCGGCAATGATGCCCCAGATGAATGCTCCGGCGATTCCTCCTATGCCGGAGGACAGCAGTATGACTGCGGAAAGGCCAAAGGTCAGATGCCACGGTTTAGTGATGAAGGCGAGAACAAAGGCCACGATGTAATAATCGAAGAACTCTAATGCCGCAGCTACGACGACGGTCACAACCAGCAACTTCTGGTTCCGCGTCAAATGCGCCTGATTGTCGATCTGTTGGAGTCCAGTCATCGCTCAGGACTGAATGAATTGGCGGAAGAAAGGCCGAGGCGGCTCGGAGCGAGTTCTCTGCTTACGGGGCCGGGCGGAAAAGCCAGAAGGCTTTCTTACTTGCTTGGACCTGGGCTCACTTCACGGGCAACAAGCTGCCACCGGCCATTCTGTTTGACCCAAACCTCTCCAAACCAGCGGAAACGGTTCATGGGTTTCCCCCCGTAAACTAAATCCGTTGTGCTCGTCCCGGTCAGGATCGCGGTATTTCCATAAATGCGCACGCGCACGTCATGGTGCTTGATGGAATCATACTTCGTTTTTCCTGAACGCAAATTCTCAAGCACCTGAGCCTTATTCAGGAACTCGCCATTCGGACGGGTCCAGGCGAGGGTGTCCGCGTAGAGGCGATCGAGGACTTTGGTGTCGCGATTGAGGAACGCCTGGTTTTCCTTATTTTCAAGTTTCAGTAGTTCCTGTTCCGCGGCCGCATTAGCTGGACTTTTGGCATTTTCCTTGGCCTGAGCGATCCCGGCCAGGGCGACGATTAAGAAGGGAATCAGCAGGGTGCGCCGTATCATAAGCTTTACTCCGTTAAATGAGCTTGTAGATTTCCTCATATTTCGGAGCCGGAAAACTCCAACGAGGCACAACGGCAGTTGAAATTCACCGGCTGGTCGAGGTTTGGGTAGCTCGTCCCGTTCCTGACTACCATCCGCTGGTACGCCATCCGCCATCCACGAACAATGTGTGGCCGGTGACGAAATCGGAAGCAGGACTAGCCAAAAAAATAGCCGCGCCCACCATGTCCGAAGGCTGGGCGAAGCGGCCGAGCTTGATTCGCCCGAGCAAGCGCTTTGCCCGCGCTGGATTCTGCTGCATGTTTCGTATCGTGTTTTCGCTGAGGGTCGTCGTGGGCGCAATGGCATTGATGCGCACGCCTTCTGGCCCCCACTCGGTTGCGAGAGCCGCCGTCAGATACGATACAGCCGCCTTTGCAAGCCCGTACACGCTCTTGCCTGTGTCCGTGCTTGTGGACCAGGTGGAACTCATGTTGATAATCTTTCCATAGCCTCGCTCGATCATGAGGCGGCCTATGGCCTGGGTGCAAAAGAAGGCGCCCTTCGCATGCACGTCGAGGATATGGTCCCAGTCCTTTTCCGTGACTTCAAGCGCGGACTTAGTGAAGGCGAAGCCGGCGTTGTTAATTAGAATCAGGGGCCGGCTTTTGTCCCCGGCGAGCTTCGCGACGCGTTTGGCAAGCGCATGAACAGAGACTAACTTGCTGACGTCAGCAGTGACGGCCTGGACCCGCCCGCCGCTTTCCCGGATCGAGCGTTGCACTTCAAGTAACTTCCGGCGCCGCCTGCTGGCGATAATGACTTCGGCGCCCGCCTTTGCAAAAGCGAGAGCGAAAGCGCGTCCGATGCCCTCACTCGCGCCGGTAACAACCGCGATCCGCCCGTCCAGCCGGAAGGAAGGCAGCTCAGCACTTGCTGGTTTATCATTCATGAATTGCCCGTTACCGTGTCCTTCCGGTTGTTTGGTCCAAGGAATGGACGTTGGTCACAAGCCTTTCATCGAACGGATAGGTCGTGTAAATTTCGCAGCCTGTCTTCGTGACGATGTGATCATTTTCGAGCCGGATCCCGCCCACGCCGGGCTTGCCGGCGTAAGGCTCCAGATTGAACTGCATCCCTTCCTTCAGTACCACAGGAGCGCTGGCGGAAGCCGCGCTGAAATAAGGCGGTTCCCAGGGATTCACACCCGAGCCGTGTCCGAGGCTGTCGAGGACATAAGGGTCAGCCGCCGCAAACACGTCGGCATTTGTGGCTCCGGGCCGTATCTTGCTTCCCGCATTGAACAGGGCATCGTAGCACTTCTGATGGAGGTCTTTCATCTCCGGCGTCGGCTTCACGTTTCCACACACCCATGTGCGAGTCAGGTCGCCATAATAACCGTTAAAGCAGGCTCCGATGTCGATGATCACCAGGTCTCCATTGCGGATAATCCGGTCTGAAGTGAAGCGGCGGTAGGGAGCGGTGTACGGGCCGGAACAGACGATGTTCGAGCACTGAGTCCACTCACTGCCCATAGCCACCATAGTATGCCACGCAAGGGCCAGAACCTCGCATTCCCGGACTCCGGGGCGCAGAACATCGAGCGCCTTCTGAAGAGACGCCTCAGTCATGGCGTTGGCGATCTTCAGGCACATAATCTCGTCGTGGGTTTTGATCTCCTTGGCCCGCATGAGCACGTTGTAGTAGCCGTCCTTGAATTCAGTCTTTGGGAACGTGCTGCGGATGGCCGCTTCCAAATTGAGGTCCCAAAAATCAACTCCAACGCGCTTGCCGGAGAGAGAACCGATAAAACTTTCGAGTTGTTCTGCCCAGCGCTTCATTGCGACCGGCTCGCGGAAATTCGCGCGAGGCTGAACTTGTTCCGGATTGATCCAGCTCATGCGAGCCCGGCAATGCACATAGTCCATCGTCCAAAGGATGGGCTCATGGTCTCGTGCGAGCACCACCACGGCGTTGCCCAAAATGAAGGCAGGCCCCAGGTGGTGGCGATAGCCCATCAGGTAGCGGGCATCTTCAGTTCGAAACACAAACAGCGCGTCAAGGTCAGAATTATTCAGGGCATCCTTCGCCCGCTGCAGTCTTTCGCGATTCATCCGAATCGGATCGAAGCGATGTTCCCAGTCGACTGGAAGCAATCCTATGTCGGACATGATTCTCCTCCTAAGTTGGATAACTGAATCAGCTTATTTTAAGCCGTGCAACCGAAATTTCAGCAGTTCGAAGTCCCGCACCAAAAAAATATTTGAATCTTGCGCGGCTGGCGCCCGGTGTGACCGCGTCAAAGAAAAGGGGCGTGGAAGAGAGCGCCTCTGCCGATGGCGGATCCCCTGGGCCAGCTTGCGAGGGCGCGATGGGGCTGGCAAACGGCCTTGACAGCATATCACAGCTAAATGATGATGGTGAGTCTGGTGCAGGGTGATCGTCACAGCCCAGTGCGTTCCAAGGCGGGAGCTATGAAGGTTGTAATTACGGATCATCGGTTTGCGGATGTCGAACAAGAGCGTCGCGCTGTTGAGTCGGCCGGTGGTCATCTTGTTGTGGGTCAAGCCACCGAAGAGCAGCAGCTTATTGGCCTGTGCCGGGATGCAGACGGCGTGCTGACCGCTCGCAGTCAAATTACCGCTCCAGTAATTGCAGCGATGGAGCGCTGCCGCATCATCGTGCGCTATGGTATTGGAGTCGATACCGTCGACATCGGCGCCGCGAAGGCGCGGGGCATCATGGTAGCGAATGTGCCGGACTATTGCATCGACGAAGTTTCCGACCATGCCCTCTTGCTTCTGCTCGCGCTTAGTCGTCAGATCGTCCCGTCGATGGCTTTGGCCAAGGAGGATCGATGGAGCCTGAGCAAGATGCCGCCTCTGCATCGGCTGCGCGGCCAGGCGTGCGGTCTGTGCGGAGCGGGGCAGATCGGTTCCTTGCTTGCCCGCAAAGTAGAGAGCCTTGGAATGCACGTGGTGGTTTATGACCCTTACCTGAG
>JBOGJZ010000144.1:0-2939 GCA_050745645.1 Terriglobia bacterium
TCTGATTGAGTTCAAGGAAACGGGTGTGCTATTCAAGAAGCCTGCCCGTAAGGAGACTGAGGATTACATCACAGGCCGCTTTGGCTGAAATCTGCCTGGCGTTGCATAGGCAAGATTAGGTGGCGCAGGTCAGCCGGTCATGCTGCTTCGCGGCGTCTCGAAGTACGAAAATACTGGCTGTGTCATTCCCGCGAAAGCGGGAATCCAGGCGTGGCCCCATGCTTTCGCGGGAGTGACTGGTTTGGGATTTTCGGAGCAGGCCCCTCGCGTGTCATTCTGAGCGAAGCGAAGAATCTAAGTTCTTCCCTTTCAATACGACAAGTAGATGCTTCGCTCTGCTCAGCATGACAAAATGAACTTTTTCATCAACCCGTTAAGGCAGTTTCGTAATTGAGCATAAGTGTAAGATTAAGAGGATAATTCCGTTGCGTCATTTTGAAGAAGAGCTCGATGAACTTCGAAAACGGCTCCTGGAAATGAGCGGCTTGGTGGAATCTGCAATCTATCGAAGCGTTCACTCGCTGGTGGAGAAAGACGAAAAGCTGGCGCGCGAGGTCATCGACAACGAGCCTCGTGTTAATCAGATGGAAATCGAAATTGATGACATGGCGGTACGGCTGCTGGCCCTCGAACAGCCGGTAGCCGGCGATCTGCGTTTCATCACGGCTGCCATCAAGATCAACAACGACTTGGAGCGGATGGGCGATTTGGCGGCCAGCATTGCCGAGCGCGCGCTGAGTCTGATGAACGAGGCTTGGATCAGCCCGCTAGTCGATATCCCCCGCATGGCCGGCCTGGTGGAATCGATGGTCCGGAAAGCGCTGGATGCATTCGTAAAGAAGGATTCGGGACTCGCTCGAAGCGTATTGGTTTCCGATGATGCCGTCGATGATATACGGACAGGAACTTACCAGGAATTGATCCGCTACATGCAGAAAAACCCGCCCTGTATTCCGCAAGGGCTTAATCTGCTGTTCGTGGCCCGGAACCTCGAGCGCATCGCGGACCACGCCACCAATATCGCCGAAGATGTGCTTTTCCTCGTCGAAGGCGTGGACGTGCGCCACCACGCTGAAACTCACCATTCACTGGAGCCGTGACGGTCCGCGCGGTTCTTCCGGCGCATCAATGGGCTTGCGGCCGGCATAGCCCTCGTCAACTCCGTGCCAGAATTCAATTCTCCGCTCGCCCAGTTTCCAGCAGAGGAAAACTTCCCGACCGTCGCGCAGCGCTGGAAAATCAACCAGGCCGGCGTCGAGGTCTTTCACGACGCATCCAGTTTCTTGTATCCGGTTGAGCGTTTCTTCCAGCCGGGCCACGGACTCCTCGCGCTCGCCCTTCTTGCGGCTAAGCTCCCGGTAAGGCGGAATCGAACCACCGAGCATCATGACGCGCCCTGCCGCCCCCGCGAGTTCTTGATCCAGATGATCGAGCGAGCGCTTCTGCTCGCGCGCCTTGGCAAGGGATTCGCCGATTACGGGGAGAAGATCTTCGGCTTCTTTGCGGTCGAAATATCGTTCAGCCATGATTTGTTTGCGCCACCGGACGGGCCGGCGTTCTATCCGCCACGAGTGTGCATTTCGCGGTGCGGGTCTTGCCGCAAGTCGTGCAGCGGAAAAAGAACGCCACGATCGCGCAGCCCGAGGCGAACTTCGGCTCCGCGGTCTGTGCGGGCCTGCCAGGCTCCGGCGATGGCGCGGGCAATACCGGCGGGCGGCGTGCCGTCGCGCAGCATCTTCTTAAGGTCTAAGCCACGCGCCGCGTAAAGGCAGAGAAACCAGATTCCATCCGTGGTAAGCCGGCTGCGAGTACAGGAGCGGCAGAACGGCTGGGTCGTTGACGAAATAATGCCAAAGACAGTGCCGTCTTCTAAACAGAACCGGTCCGCTGGCGCCTTGGGAGAGCCTTCACCGTTCTGTTCGGTTCGCACGGGCTGAATCGGCCCGAAATACTTTTCGAGCCTCAGCAGCATCTCCGCTCGCGGCACAACCTGGTCGCTAGACCAGCGGGTTGCGCCGCCCACATCCATATACTCAATAAAACGAATTTCTGCGCCCGCGCGACGGCCAAAGTTCACGAGGTCCGCGAGTTCATCGTCGTTGAATCCCCGTATGACAACAGCGTTGGCCTTGAGGTTTCGGAAGCCTGCTTCACGGGCGGCCGCAAGGCCTTCGAGCACCGCAGCGTGAGATGCGCTTCGCGTGAGCGCCTGGAATCGCTCCGGACGCAGCGTGTCCAGGCTTATCGTTACCCTGTGAAGGCCAGCCTCGCGTAAAGCATGGGCGTCCCTGGCAAGCAACAGGCCGTTGGTCGTGAGCGCCAAGTCCTGGAAGAGCGCGCTTTCTGCGAGTAGATTTACGAGCTGCGGCAGGTTGCGGCGCAGAAGCGGCTCCCCTCCGGTAAGGCGGATTCTATTCACTCCAAGGCCGGCAAAAATCCTCGCAAGGCACGCCATCTCCTCGAAGCTCAAAACCTCGTCCTTGCGCAACCAGGCATACTGTTCCTCTGGCATGCAATACTGGCAGCGAAGATTGCAGCGGTCGGTCACAGAGAGGCGCAGGCTTTGCAAAGGACGGCGGAGGCCATCATAGAGGGGGGCGCTGAAATTTTGGTTGGTTTCGGGCATTACCATCGGGAAGGCATATCCTCGCCGCCGCCACTCCTTCTCCATTCCATCGCAAACGCTCGACAGGCTTTGCGATTGGACGGTCTGCAAAATCATGGTAGACGATCTGTCGCGCATGGGCAAGGTCCTACCGGTGATGTCCTAGTTTGAATTTTCAATCTTGCCGAGCATCTCTTCGACTGTCCAGATGTGATCTGTGACACCCGCTTCCATCACTTCCGGTTTGAAAATGAAATTGCCCAAGAGAAAAACCGTCGCATTTATCCCGCCCGTCTCCCTTGTCTCAGTCCAATCCCGTACGCTAGAAGTAGAC
>JBOGJZ010000145.1:0-8227 GCA_050745645.1 Terriglobia bacterium
TGCCTATGATTTGGCCCTGTTTCACTTCTTGTCCGTCAACGACAAATACCTTGCGGAGATGTCCGTAGCGGGTTTCCAAGCCGGACCCATGATCGATCAGGACTTCGTTGCCATAACCAGCTTCCCCCAAGCCCGCTTGGACCACGATGCCGTCTGCTGTAGCTCGGACGGGAGTTCCAGGCGGCGCAGCAATATCTATCCCGGGATGGAACGCCTCGTCTCCGCTGATGGGATCAATCCGCTCACCGAACGAGTCCGTCACCTCGCCGCGAACTGGCCAAAGCGACGGGATGCTTGAAGAGCGAACAAGGGGATTCGAGATTAGACCCAGCAGGACGGAACTACGTCCGGGGATGGAAGATGCTTGTTCGATCATGTTGAAAGTATAAAGTGAGGCATCGTAGCGTGAGCCCATCTGCGCGCCGCCAGGCAGCACTGCGGCGAGCGTCACGCGAGGAAAGGGCGCCCGAGGCTGCTTTCCAATTCCATAACTAATCGCCACCTCTGAAGCCAGAGATTCAAGTGAACTGAGCTGAGTGTCGGTGTGATTGACAACGTTTTCGAGAACAGTGTACTTCGTTTTTAGCGCCTGGCGGTCAGCTCGAAGGTCGTTGTAATTCGAGACCTTTAACAGCATTCGCACGTAACTATTGGCAAGCGCCGCAAAGGTGATTGCACCCATCAGACTAAAGGAGAGAAGAGCGCAGAGGATGTACTTAGAAATCCGCAGCTTCCATGATCTCCCATGAGGAGCAACAATCAGAAGCGTATAGCCCCGTGTGCCTTTTGTTACTTCGCTATCAAATAGCATAATTGAGAATTCTTGCTGGTGTTGATCGAAAACGCCTCTATGCGGCGGAGAGCCGGTGAAGACGCTGCCTAAGAAGCAGCCCAAATGCTATCGGGCTAGGTTGGAGCGTGTCAAGTGAAATTAGAAAAATTAGAGCTTATGGCCGTTCCAATATCAGTCTGACTAGACTAGAAATTGTCATTAAGTTGCTGGGATCAAGCGGCCTAGATATCGATCTTGGAGAACAAGCTGCCTGCGGTAACGCGTTCAGACAGCGTGGTTTTGCTCAGCATGGGCGCCGGCAGCGGCGCGGCGGAGGCACAGGCAACTGATTTCAGGGGGACACGATACGCGCACTGGAAGCACGACTTTCCCGATCCCCCTGCTCACGTAAATCTGTGTTTCTCCGAGGTGGTTCCATCCTGCCAGGAAGCCCTGCTTTGGGCGGTAAAGCGAACCAAAAATAGGCAGTCTCACCTGACCACCGTGAGTGTGACCGGACAGCATCAGGTCGATGCCTGACTTGGCGGCTGAGCTGATCCCCGCCGGGTTATGGCAGAGAAGAATTTTGGGCTCGCAAGCAGGAATAGACTCCAGGGCGGCGGGAAGGTCATCTGAAGAGAACCACACGTCATCAACTCCGACCAGCCAGAGCGTTGCGCCGCCCGAGCGCAAGGCGTGATGAGAGTTGCGAAGGACGCGAATACGCTGCGCTCGCAAAGCGCGCGTTATCTCTTCGGCATCAACGCGAAAATCGTGGTTGCCGAGCACGGCAAAAACCCCCAGCCGGGCTCGCAGTTTACCGAGCGCACGCGCCGCAGGCCAAATGTAGTTAGGGGACAGCGTGACGTAATCGCCGGTAAGCGCGATCACATCCGGGTGCAGCCGGTTGGCGAGATCGACGGCTCGCTGCACTTCTTCGAGGTGCGTAAACAGGCTGAGGTGAATGTCGGTGAGCTGGACGATCCGAAGGCCCTCGTGAGCGCCGGAGAGCCTGCGCATACGAATAACAGTTTCGGTAATTTCTGGATCAGCCGAAAAGCTGCACTCAGGCACACTGGGTTCCGGCCTATTAAGCGCAAGAACAGTCAACCGTCTTCGTCTCCACACCCGCCTGGATGGCCAACGGTCACCGGTTTGTTTCACTTCCCTTCCTTCTGACCCCCATGACGAGGTTACAGGCCCGGCGCCATGACGGCCTTCTACAGCGAATTTCTGGGCGGCTCTGAAAAGACTTGAATCATCGCCTCGTGAACCAGGCCGTTTGAGGCGAAGACCTCATCACCCTTCAGCTTGAAAGGACCTCCGGTAAGACTGGTTACGCGTCCGCCAGCCTCGGTTACCATGAGCACGCCGGCGGCCTTGTCCCACGGGTTCAGCTTCAACTCCCAAAAGGCCTCAAAGCGGCCGGCGGCCACCGAACATAGATCAAGGGCTGCGGAGCCTGCCCGGCGCACGCCGTGTGAAGCTGTGGTGAAGCGCAGGTAGTACTGAAAATTTCGCTCCTCATTTCTGCCGAACGGAGTAAAACCAGTGGCCACCAGCCCCTCGGAGATATTCTGGATTCTCGAAACCTCCAGGCGCTTCCCATTCATAAAAGCGCCGCTTCCCCGCTCTGCAGTATACATCTCCTCCCGCGTCGGATCGAAGACGACGCCCACGGCTACCTCGCCCCGAAAAGCGAGCCCCAGCGACACGCAAAAGACGGGGAAGCCGTGAGCGAAATTAGTAGTGCCATCCAAGGGGTCGACGTACCAGCAATAGTCGGAGCTCCCTGTGTGACCACTGCCTTCCTCTGCGACAATGCTGAAGTCCGGGAAATGATCCCGCAGGCGGCTGGTGATCAACTCTTCAGAGCGGCGATCAGCCTCTGTGACCAGATCCATCGGCCGCTTGTATGAAATCTGATGAGGCCGGTTCAAAAGGCCGCACAACAGAGAGCCGGCCTCGCGAGCGACCTCTACCGCAGTCCCTAAGGTATTTTCCGTGTCTACCATTCCTTGAAAATCCGTTACCGTCTTCGAAGCTTGGCGCTCATTTTCGCTGTTGAGCCAAAGCTGGGGCAAGCGATTCACCACCCGCCCATGCGACGCCATCCTTAAAAAATTCCTTTTTCCAAATCGGGGCGCGGCGCTTAAGCTCATCGATGGCGTACCGGCATGCGTCAAACGCCGCAGCGCGATGGGCGGAAGTCACGATGATTACGACGCTGATCTCCCCAATTTCGATGCGCCCGATGCGGTGGACCATGCCAAGGTGGTGGATGGGAAACTGCCGACTCGCCTCTTCCCCGATTTCCCGAAGAGTACTGAGCGCCATCGGCTCATAGGCTTCGTACTCGAGATAGATCGTCTTGCGCCCGTGTGAATGATTGCGGACGACGCCTTCGAAAACCGCCACCGCTCCATCCACCGGAGTCTTGAGGCGGCCTACGAGATCACATGTAGTGATGGCCTCGCGGGTGACTTGATAAATGTCCTCCGGGGCGCCACCGCTCACGGGAGGCAGAAAAGCCACCTCATCACCTTCACAAAGAATTCGAGCCGGCTGCTCGGCCGTCTGATTCACCGCGAGCAGCAAGGAATCGCTAATCTGGGCAAGGCGCGGAAACCTCACCTCGTAGCGGCGCCACAAAGCTCCCAAGCTTTCGCCCTCAGGCAGCTCCGTGGTTTCCTGCGCGAGACCGGTCAGATCGTGAGCCATTCCGAAAAAAAGAACGGTGATTCGCACTCTTGCCTCGCCCGAATCCGCTCCTGCTGCCGCGCCGCTGCCGTCAGCGGATTACGAACCGGCGCGGCCCTCATACGAAAATAAAAAAACTACGGCTTAAGTATACCCGAAAGAGCGCCGTCAGCCGCGCCTGTGCGATGGCGTCATTGAAAAAATCAGGCTGGGGTGGCGGATGAGAGAGTGCGCCTACTATACCGTGACGGCCAAAAAGCCTCGCGAAGCAGCACAACCAACTGCTTGTTCTGATCCCAGCCTGCGAGGCAGGCAGATTCTTCGCTCTGCTCAGAATAACAACGATGGGCTTGAACCGGCTCAGGACCGTTCGAAGCGGAGCGAACGGGCTTAGAGCGAAGAGGCTCAGTCTGACCATGAAGGACCGAACCGGCTCAGAGTGACGGGCAACAAGACTAGAAAATTTCAAACTCCTCTTCGTGCGCTTCAGGATCGCTCTTAATGAGGAGTTCTTTGCCCGTGGCGGCTTCAATCTCGCCGGCCAGCATCCCCCCCTTCGCTTTGAGGGCTGCGGCGACGCTTGGATGAACACGCAAGTTCAAAAACTTGCCATCGATTTCCGCCGCCATTTTGCGCGCCTCCGCGGCGATTTCGTTACTGACCGTGCCTACGGACTTGATCCAGCCAGCCCCCGAGCAATGGGGGCAAGGTTCGCAGAGTGTTCGCTCGAGCGATTGTTTCACGCGCTTGCGCGTTAAGGCGACCAGCCCAAATTCGTTGAAGGCAAGAATTTTCGTGGGTGCGCGGTCGTGGCGCAGAGCGTCTTCGAGCGTCTGAACCACTTTAACGCGGTTTCGCCGGTCGTCCATGTCAATGAAATCGATCACGATGATTCCGCCGAGGTCGCGCAGCCGGATTTGACGTACGATCTCCTTTACCGCGTCGATGTTGGTCTTGACAATCGTGTCTTCCAGGCGATTGGTCTTGCCCACGTATTTACCGGTGTTCACGTCGATCGCCACCAGGGCTTCTGTCTGGTTAATTACGATATAACCACCCGACTTCAGCCACACTTTCGGCTTAAGCGCCTTGTCAATGTCGGCTTGCACGCCGAGCTCTTCGAACAGCGGCGTGTTCCGCGTGTACAGCTTCACCTGGCCGATCAGAGAAGGCTGAAAGCGCTGGACGAATTCCAAGACGTGCTCATACTCGGTCTCGTTGTCCATGCGGACGGACTTAAACTCCGGTGAAAGAAGATCGCGAAGAATCCGCTCCACCAGCGTCAGATCACGGTGCAAAAGAGCAGGAGCCTTGGCTCGCTCAGCTTTAGCGCGGATATCGTTCCATAGGTTGGTTAGAAAGGCCAGGTCAGCCTTAATATCCTCTTCGCTTCGGCCGGCCCCGGCGGTCCGGACAATGAAACCTCCCGTGAGTGAGCCTTTGTGCTGCAGGATGATGCTGCGCAACCGCAGCCGTTCTTCCTCCGAGCCGATTTTGCGGGAAACGCCGATGTGGCTGATCGTGGGCATGTAGACAAGGTAGCGGCCGGGCAAGGCGATGTGCGATGTGATGCGCGCTCCCTTGGCGCCGAGCGGCGCCTTGGCGATCTGAACAAGAATCTCCTGCCCTTCTTTGAGCAGTTCGCTAATGGGCGCGGGGCGATGGGTGGAGGCCCGGGGGTCTGCCTGCGCGGGCTGCGCTGCTTCGGGGCGCGTCTCGTGATGGGGACGAAAACGGCCCCGGCCCCGGCGTCCCCGCCGCTGCGGAGCGATCCGCGGCCGGCGTTCAGAATCACGTAGCGTGTAGGACTGTCCGGCAACCTCCGCCGCAGCCGCCTCTGGACCTCCGGTTTCGGCGAATCCGGCGGGCTCGGTTGGAATGTGCGCTTCCGGTGCGGCATCCATCTCCGATAGATCCGCGTGAACGGCATGACCTTCATCCGGCTGCGGTTCGGTGTCCAAAACCGGGCGGTTGCTAAGCTCGGCCAAGCGCTCGTCTTTTTCCTCAAACGTGATTGGGACCTCGGCGGGAGCGGCCGGCTCGCTTTGATGAGACTCCTCGATCCTTTCCGAGGCAGCAGGCGGCTCAACGTCGAAGCCGGAGTTGTGTGTTTCAGCGAACGCCGGTTCGGCATGCCCAGAGAGATCAGCGCCTGGTTCGGGGGACACTGTCTCGATGATTTCGTCTCCGCCGAAATCATTTTCGGTCCCATGAGATTTTGGCTCGTCCGCTTGGCCTTCAGGAAGGTGGCCATATTTGGCCAGAGACTCGCCGGGTAGCAACTGGAGTCCCTGAAAAGCCGGCTGCTCGCGGTCTTCTTGAGCTTCCGGGGGCTTGGTGAAGCGCTCATTGCTGAACCGCTGCCCTCGTCTGAGCCGCCCGCCTCCAAAGCGCCGGCGCTCGAAGCGTCCTGGGCTCACTGGGCTTGGCCTGCCGGCGGAGTTCTCGGGTTCGCCTGTTATAGGGGGTCGTTCAGAAGCCGGCGTTCGCGGCAGCTCGAGCGCTGCCGGCGCAGACTCAGCAGATTCGCCGGGAGATGGGGTCAGAGCGCCCGGTCGCGGCGGGATTTGCCCGGAAGATGTGGCCGTAGCAGCCGCTTGAACGGGCGCCGGCGCGCCGGCATCTCCAGCCAGCCGCGCGACGCGGTTTTCTGCCTCCGTGAAAACACGGTCGTATTCTTCGGAGTCTTCAAAGAAATCAGAAACGTAAAGGAAGGCGTCGCGCTCTAAGCCGATGTTAACGAAAGCCGACTGCATCCCCGGCAGAACCCGGCTAACTCTTCCCTTGTAAATACCGCCGGCCAGCCCTGCATCCGTGTCCCGTTGAAAGTAAACTTCAACTAATTGATCATCCTCAAGAACCGCCACCTTCGTCTCGTGCGGAGACGAAGCGATCAGCAACTCCTTCGTCATGGAAACTCCTATCCGGGAACCCCCGAGAGGATCGACCTGCCAGGCAGGGATCAACTCTCAGCGAAACCCATGCGGCCTCCTTGCGCTTATTCATCTGCGCCCGCCTTCATGCGGCGCCCATTCTGCGCCGCCTCCGGTTTCCGGCTCAAACCAGCCGGACGCCCCGAAAACTCGGGTAGCGCTGAACAAGCGTGTAAAGAGGTCCGCATCCAACTCAATCTTCTTCTAAGCCAGGGTAAATGCACTCAATTCACAAACTGCCGTTTTTTGACGCTCAGGGCCAGACCCAATCCCATAAAAGTAAATAGGATTGATGATCCACCCTGGCTCATCAGCGGCAATGGAATACCGGTGATCGGAAGAAAACCGATCATCATTCCGACGTTCACAGCAACCTGAAAAAAAAGGACTGACGTTAAACCCACAATCAAAAAAACGCCCGCGCGGTCTCTGGCCGCCTGAGCTCCATCCAGCAATCGAATCAGCAAAATGAAGTACAGCAGCAAGACAAAAAGCACGCCGGCAAAGCCTTGCTCCTCCGCGAAAGCGGCGAAAATGAAATCTGCGTGCGATACCGGAATAAAGCCTAAGCGGCTCTGCGTGCCATTCCCGATACCCTTTCCCCATAATCCGCCCGACCCGATGGCGATCTTGGATTGCGTTACTTGATAGCTGGCGCTCCGGATATTCTGTGATGGATGAACAAAAGTCATGAGACGTTCGCGCTGATAAGGGCGCATCAACTGCCATCCAACCGGGAGCATCAGAATCGCCGCTAATCCCAGAATCGCCAACTTGCGAAAGCGGATGCCGGCCAGAAATACACCTGCTGCCACAGCCGGAAGAAGCGTAATCGCCGTGCCTAAGTCGGGCTCAAGCGCCACCAGAGCGGCTGGAACGCCGGTAATCGAGGCCAACGCCGCCAAATCTTTCCAACTGACCGGCCTGCTCTTACGCGCAGCAAAATAAGCTGCTACACATAAGATTATAACCAACTTCGCCAATTCCGACACCTGGAAAGTGAGTCCGCCAAACGTTAGCCAGCGGCGCGCTCCAGCCACGCGGTGGCCGACGGCCAACAACACGGCGAGACCGAGAATCGTGAGCACATAGAGCGCGACGATGTGATCGAGAACCAGGCGATAGTCGATCTGGCTCAAGATCAGCGCGGCAACGATCCCGATAAGAACCCAGGCGATCTGCTTTTTGTATTCGCCCGCGAGCGCCGTATGGAGAGTTGTGCTGTATATCTCGACCACGCCCAGCACGGCCAGCGCCAAGGCAGCCAGAATCAGCAGCCAATCCAGATCGTGAAAACTGAAGCCTTTCCGCATGAGGTGATTCTCAAGTTAGTTCAGGCGCTCGCGGGTAGCGGTGCAGTCTGAGCGTGTAGCGGCGAGTTTACCTCGCCAAATGGCGGCGTAAAACCGCCGCTACAAACTACCCAGGCGCTCATCTCCAACCTTGTCCTCCGCGAAGCGGCACGTGAGGGAGCAACTCCGCCTTCACGGCCCGGAGGGTGATGAGCGCTGGTTGTTTATGGCAACCTCCGGCTGGCGCGATGAGTTGCCGGTAGGAGCGGGCTGCGCATTCTCCTCGCCGAAATAGGCCTTGATGACTTGACCGGCTATCGGCGCGGCTACCGAGGATTCGCCGCCGTGCATGACGAGCGCGGAGACGACGATCTGAGGATTATCGAATGGAGCGTAGCCTACAAACCAGGCGTTGTTGCGGTAGTCAGCGGCGTGCGCCGAGTGCTTCAAAGCAACGCTCACAACCTGCGCGGTGCCCGTCTTGCCGGCGATCTGCAATCCTGGAACTCGCGCTGCAGCGCCCGTGCCTC
>JBOGJZ010000146.1:0-2825 GCA_050745645.1 Terriglobia bacterium
GCCAGTAACCCGCGCAGGAGATCGGCGTGCGAGATTTCTTCGCTCAAAGCGGCTTGAATATAGTTCACGTTCCCGAGGTTGCCGTTCGGGGCGACATGAGTGGCGGAGCCTCCGGTACCAGCCAGATTTGGATCCTGAATGACTTCCCCGATGAGTCCGTTGTAATAGAACGTCGTCGCCAGATCTTCGGCGATCAGCGCCGCGGTAAGAATCTGGGGAACGCTATCCTCCACTGGAGACGCGGCCCAGAGAGGGGCGGCACGCGTTCCAACGAAGGTGAATGCCGCAGCTCCCAAACCCACCGCTCCGGTCCGTTTCATGAATTTACGTCGATTCAAGATTCTGTTAAGCATTTCGCTGGCTTCATCATTTTTGGCCATAAGGGTTCTTCCTCCTTGTGTTTCCCAGAATTGGCTGAGTCTCGTGACGTTATGAAATGGCTACCTGCCGTGCGGCCGCAGCATGCCTTCACTGGAGCGAAATTCTCAGGTCAAGGCCCGAATCAAGCGTGCTGCGGCAATTAGTAGCTGACACTTACTGAGTACGGAAAACAGAGAAATTTGGATTTTCGAGAGCGCAATATTTTTGGGAAGCAAAGGCAAATGAAGTTACCGCTTGAAAACTCCATGAAATCCGAGTACGCTGCGGCTCCGTACTCTATTACAAGAGAGCAGCGCTGACTTGTTAAAAGTCCCCGATAACGCAGAGCCTCGCGTAACTGATCTCGAATTAATCCGCCGTATCACGGCGGGCGATGAATCGGCGCTGGCGAGCCTGTACGACCGGTACTCGGGAATCGTGTATTCGGTTGCCCTTCGCGTGCTGCAGGATTCCGGCGCAGCGGAAGAGGTTCTACAAGACATTTTCTACCAACTCTGGTGCAACGCAGCAAACTTCGATGCTTCGCGCGGCACGCTCGGCGCATGGCTGCTGGTGAGCGCCCGCAACCGGTCCATCGACCGCCTGCGGAGGAGAAAACCCGCAACCGCGGCGGAAGATGAGCGCATTGCTCTTCCAGGCAATCTGGAATCCGAGTTGGCGCAGAAAGAATTGATTTCTAAAGTCAGGTCCGCTCTCGATGCGCTGGCCGCTCCGCAGCGCCAGGCTCTTGAGCTCGCTTATTTCGAAGGCATGACACACTCGGAAATCGCCGAGCGAACGGGGCAGCCTTTGGGCACCGTAAAGACCAGGCTTCGCGCGGCGCTTGAAACGCTGCGCCAGGTTTTGAACCCGTGAACGAGCATCTACAACCCGAGACCCTATTCGATGAGTACGCTCTGGGCGTCCTCGAAGGCGAGGAACTGCGCACAGTCCAAGCACATCTCGAAGCGTGCGCGGAATGCTCGCACAAAGCGGAGCAAGCTCGCGCCCGCGTAGCGCTGCTTGGCCTCGCCGCGCCGCTAGTCACGCCTTCACCCGCAGCCAAACGGCGTTTGCTCGAAAGTCTGCGCCCGCCGGCGCGCAAGGTGGAGGCCGTGCCCGTCCGCGCTTCCGCGCGTGCTTGGATGGTTCCGGCGCTTGCCGCTGCAGCGGTGGCGCTTGCCTGCATTACGGCTTTCTTGCTGATCAGAAACCGGCAATTGAGCTTGCGCTTTGAAGCGCTGCAATCGTCCCAGGAACAGATCGAGGCAGCTACGCAACATGAGGAGGCGGCCCTCAAGAACGCTCTTGCCGTCACGGAGATTCTCACTTCGCCCAGTACGGTGAAAGTGTCTCTCGCCGCCTTGCGGACCCGCCCGGTCCCGGAAGGCAAAGCTTTCTACAATCCCGAAAAAGGCCTGGTGTTCTACGCCGCCAATCTGCCGCCTCTCCCCGCAAACAAGACGTACCAGCTTTGGCTGTTGCCAACCAGGGGCAAGCCCATCAGCGCCGGTATTTTCAAGATCGACAAAACGGGTAACGGCCAGGTCCTGCTGCCTCCGCTGGCACATGGGATTTCCGCCAAGGCTTTTGCCGTGACTGTGGAGCCGGAAGGCGGAAGGCCGCAGCCGACGGGCAAAATGGTTCTGATGGGCGCGGCCTCCTGAGGGACGCAAACGCAGCATAGCTTACAGCCTGAAATCCGAATTCACCAAGCCAAGCGTACTCCTGTTGGAAAATGTCAGACCATCTGCTCAATCTCAGCAGACAGGTCTGCCCTAACCGTAGCGCGCCGGGTAAAGGCCGGCAACACGGAATCCAAGAGGAGAAAACCAATGACGAAGAAGCTTTATTCACTAGCCGGAGTCGCCGCCATGCTGCTCGTGATGTTCAGCATTCCAGCCGCGGCCAAGTCGAAGACGATGAGTTGGACAGGATGGATCAGCGACAGTAGTTGCGGGGCCAAGGGCATGGCAGCATCGCACAAACAATGCGCTCTGACCTGCGTACACGAGAAGGGCGCCAAGTTTGTGCTCGTAACGGAGGATAAGACCGTGCATCCCATCAGCAACCAGAAGGCGGTGAAGGACTCAGATGTGGGGCAGGAGGTGAAGGTAACAGGTCACATGCTGCCGAACGGATCGATCGCGGTTAGCCACATCTCCCCGGAGATGTAAGTCTTGTTAAATTAATTCCGATACCAGCCGAAACCGCCCCTGGGCGGTTGCTGAAAAACGTTCCGGAACCGTGTCATTCTGAGTGCTTCGCTTGTCATCCTGAGCGGAGCGAAGGATCTCCGCATTTCGCTCGGGGCAAACTGGCGAGGAATCTCGTTCTGAAAATAAATAACCTACGAGATTCCTGCTTCTCTTCGCTCAGGACTGCCTGCGGCTTCTCGGAATGACAGGACGGACGAGTTTTTCAGCGACCTGCTGGGAGCTTTTCCAGCGCGGCGGTTTTGACTT
>JBOGJZ010000147.1:0-3762 GCA_050745645.1 Terriglobia bacterium
AGATCAGGCAACCCAAGGCTCCGCAGGATTTCAGCGATACGTTGATAAGAGACATCGTGGGGAACAAGTAATGAAAGGTCCCGCTCTGCTGCCGGAAACTTGGGGTACGGGCGGAACGACTTTGATCTCAGGGCGGAATCGAGCAGTGCCTCCAAATCGACTTCGCCCACAAACACTGGCTGGCGTAATCTGGATGCTGGCGCCGCTTGCGCAGCCAGTTGCCCAAACGACGCGAGCATGGTTTCGCCTATGAGGAACCGGCCCCACGCTCCGGATTCGTATGCGTCTCCCCCTCCAGATTTAAAGGGTACCGGACTCAAGTCAAAAATCTCCCACAGGCGCTCCAGGTCTCCCTTGAGGTCAAAGAAATCGAGTTCCTTCGCTTGATCGTGAACTGAAGCGCTGCGCCTGTTTCCGGTCAGGCTAAGAGTCAGCGTTCGGCGCTCTTGCGCAGACTGGTTCGGCGAAATGCGGTATACCTTGCCGAACTCGAAGAAGCGGAGATCGCCGCGGCCGCGATCCAAATTCCAACCCAGCGCCGAAACCATGGCCGGTAACGATGTGGTCCGCAGCACCGCGGCTTCCTGGCTGAGGGGGTTCGCCACCTTGACGGGCATCTCCCCGCTGAACCGGCTGTTTTCCGCTTCGCTGACGAGCGGCGAAGTAATGATCTCCCGATAACCGAGGCTCACGAGCAGTTGCGCGATGGCCGTCTCTTTTTCCCGCAGCGTGTCCCGCTCAATGCGCGGCGGCGCGGATGCAAGGCGGGCAGGCAAGCGATCGTATCCGAAATGGCGCGCCACTTCTTCGATCAAATCTACTGGACGAGTCACGTCGAGCCGGAACGAGGGCGGCGTGACGCTCCAGCCTTCGCTTGTGTTACGCTCGATCGAGAAGCCAAGTGCCGACAAAATTCGCTCGATCTGTTCTTCCTCAATTTGGGCCCCGAGGACGCGGAGAATTTCGGTACGTTGCAGATCGATACTGGAGCGCCTTAAGATCTTTGGATAAACGTCCACCAGACCCTGTAAGATTTCTCCCCCTGCAAGCTTGTGGATCAGCTCAGCGGCGCGGTCAAGCGCCAGAGGAGCCATCTCAATATCCGCGCCGCGCTCAAAGCGGTGCGAGGCTTCTGTGTGAAGGCCGTGAGCCTTGGATGTGCGGCGGATGGAAACCGGATCGAACCAGGCGCTTTCGAGCAGGATGGAACGGGTGGCAGACGTGATGGCCGAGTCCTCACCGCCTATGACGCCCGCAAGCGCCACTGGCCGCTCGGCGTCAGCGATCACGAGGTTTTCTGCCCTCAGAGCGCGCGCCATGCCGTCCAGCGTTTTCAGCGTTTCGCCAGAACTCGCGCGGCGCACCACGATCCGGCGGCCAGCCAAGCGGGATAGATCAAAAGCGTGTAACGGATGGCCGAGCTCCATGAGGACGTAGTTGGTCACGTCCGCGACGTTATTGATAGGCCGCTGCCCCACAGCACGAAGGCGGTGAGCCAGCCATTCGGGAGAAACCTTTACTTCAACGTTGCGAATCACGCGGCCACAATAGCGCGCACAGAGATCGGAATCCAGAATCTCAATGCCGATTTCTCCCGAGGCGGCAGGCCCGGATTCTTTCACCGGCACGTGAAGAGGTTGGAGAGGCTTCCGGTAAGCAGTTGCAATTTCTCGAGCGATTCCGTAATGGCTGAGGCAGTCGGGACGGTTGGTGGTAACCTCCGCTTCGAGTATCCAATCGTCACCATCGGACGCGAAGGATTCGACGCTCAGGCCAAGCATCGTCAGCCGGGTCTTGAGCTCTCCTGGATCGGAGGGAGCTTCCACGAAATCTCGAAGCCAATTGAGAGAAATCTTCATAAAATGGGTATTATCGAAAATCGGCGCGGGCTATCATGCCGAGACGCCATCGGCGATGAAGAATCTCATAAGCCCTGGAGAGCGTTAAAAAGCAGATTCTTCGCTTCGCTCAGAATGACGCCCTGTGTGCATATCTCAACAGGCTCCTAAAACTGCTCCAAGAATCTGACATCGCTTTGAAAGAAGAGCTGGATGTCGTCAATGCCGTAACGCAGCATGGCGTAACGCTCAACCCCGAGGCCGAATGCCCAACCCGCATAACACTGCGGATCGATTCCCCCATGGCGCAGGACCTCAGGATGGACCATTCCGCAGCCCATCACCTCAATCCATCCGCTATGCTTGCAAACCCGGCAGCCTTGGCCATCGCAAAAAATGCAACTGATGGCCACCTCGCCGCTCGGTTCGGTAAAAGGAAAATAGCTGGGATGAAAGCTGGTGCGAGTCTTTTCTCCAAAGAACTTTCGCGCAAAAAAATCCAGCGTTCCTTTGAGATCGGCAAAAGTAATGTTCGTATCAACAGCCAGGCCTTCGATCTGATGGAACACCGGAGAGTGCGTGGAGTCGGGGTTGTCGCGCCGGTAGCACTTACCCGGAATTACGATGTAAAGCGGAGCGCCGCGACGCTGCATCGCGCGGATCTGGACGGGCGAAGTGTGTGTGCGCAATACGGTTTCGGGGCCGATGTAAAACGTATCCCAGTCGTCGCGTGAAGGGTGGCTTTCAGGGATATTCAACGCATCGAAGTTGTAATAAACGGTTTCTATTTCCGGCCCGGTTTCAATAGCGAAGCCTAGATTCAGGAAAATGTCCTCGATCTCCCGCTGCACCTGCGTAATAGGATGCAGCGAGCCGAGCGGTCGCTCGTAGCCGGGAAGCGTGAGATCGGTGACCACCACGCTGTGAACTTCAACCTCGGCTTCGTCGATGTGTTTGGAAGCATCGGCAGCTGCTGACGCTCGAATCGGGATTAGCTTGGCGAGTTCATGCGTTTCCATGCTCGCGCTCAATTGGCGCAGCCGGTTGAACTCACGGCCGGCCACAGGTTTCAATGGCTTAGGGGCCTTCTTCAGCCAGTTTTCATCGGCGCGAGCAAGTAATCCGCTTTTGCGGCCAAGCCAGCGGTCACGCAGAGCCTTGACTCGTGAGTCCCGCTCCGGTTCGTTCTCCGCGGCCGCCGCCGCAAGCTGGGCGCGTTCGCGTTCCATCGTCGAACGCAGTTCAGCGAAGAGAGCCGCAACCGCTTCAGGATTGTTCACTTGCAACTCTTCGAGCGTTTTACCAACTTTGGTGTCGATCTCGATACTGGTAGCGATGGGTTTCATAACGGAAGGTCTTGTAAGCGGATGGACTCATATCGCGCCTCTTGCGATGCGCGTTAAATAATTCCACACAGGTTATGGCGCAGCCGTCACGCCTGATGCGCCACCCTTGAAAATCTTGCCATTGTGTTCGCTAGCCGGCCGCTGGCGCTGCCAGCGCCTTCTTTACTTCCGCAGCGAGGGTCGCGAAAGCCGCGGAATCTCGCGCCGCAATCTCTGCCAGGGACTTCCGGTCCAATTCGGAGCCCAACGCCTTCAGTCCATGCATGAACTGGCTGTAGGTCAAGTCGTTCTGGCGGGCCGCGGCGTTGATTCGCAAGATCCAGAGGCGGCGAAAGTCGCGCTTCCGCCGGCGCCGGTCGCGATAAGCGAAACGCCCGGCGCGGTCTGCTGACTCCTTCATATAGCGATAGAGCTTGCTTTTATTAAGGAAGTGACCCTTGGTCAGCTTGGAAAGTTTTTTTCTGGCGGCGCGGCGCACAGTACCGCGCTTTACTCGAGGCATGGGTTTACTCCTCTCATCTGAATTCTAAGGGGCGGCGTTTGAGGCGAGAGAGCATCTCGCAAAGGCACCCAGCCAT
>JBOGJZ010000148.1:0-5833 GCA_050745645.1 Terriglobia bacterium
TGCGTGAGATTCGCTCCACCGGGGCGGGGGTCGAGGAGGAGTCGTATTATCACCCGCTCGCAACGCTCTTGAATGAACTCGGCCAGAAGCTCAAGCCGAAGGTTAAGTGTGTCCTACAGCTCGCGAACCGGGGAGCAGGTAAGCCGGACGGCGGCCTCTTCACCGCTGATCAATTCCAGAAGGGTTCCGGCGCCCCGGCGCCCGGCCAGCTACCCTCCCGCGGCGCCATTGAGATCAAGCCCACCAAAGACGACGCTTGGGTAACCGCCGAAGCGAAGCAGGTCACCCAGTATTGGAACAGGTACCGCCAGGTGCTCGTCACCAACTACCGCGATTTCGTTCTCGTAGGCCAGGATTTTAACGGCAATGCGGCGATCCTCGAAACTTACCGGCTGGCGGAGAATGAGAAGGCCTTTTGGGCGGCGGCCGCTTCACCGCGCGCGACGGCGGAGAAACAGAATGACCGCTTCGTGGAGTACCTGCAGCGCGTCATGCGCCATGCCGCTCAGATCGCTTCGCCCGAAGACGTGGCCTGGTTCCTGGCGTCGTATGCGCGGGATGCCCTGGCGAGCATCCAGGACGTGGAGCTTTCAGCCCTGGCGGAGGTTAGGAAGGCCCTTGAAGAAGCCTTGGGATTGAAGTTCGAAGGCCAGAAGGGCGAGCACTTTTTCCGCTCCAGCCTTGTTCAGACTCTCTTTTATGGCATTTTCTCCGCCTGGGTCCTCTGGTCCCGCCAAAATCCGCCTGCCGGCAGCACCGACGTGCTGCTGGCAAACGGCGAAAAGAGCCAGCAGGATGCTGGCGCTAGACGGCGACGGCCTTTCTGCAGGCCTCGCGAAACAGATCACACAGGAACATGGCAAGTAGAGTAAAATGCATCCCTGCGCAACCAATCGCCATGACACCGTTTCTTACATTCCGCCGCTGCGTTGAAGCGATCAGACAAGGAGTATTGATTCAGCGCGTAAGTACTACAGACAAAGAATTCCACTTCCAAAACTGGTTCAAAACGAGACTCGAGGAGACGAACCTGAACTTTGAGGTGGAAGGGCGAAACAGCTACCCGGACTTCCGTATGGTTAAGACGACGGAGGGATACGAGTTGAAGGGGTTGGCGTATCCTGGGCGCGATGCCAGTTTCGACAGCAATAGTCAGGCTCCCTCTGGATTCCATAACGGACGGACCATCTATTACGTTTTCGGCCGCTACCCGAAAACCCCCGACGGTGATACCTACCCGGTCCTCGACCTTGTGCTCTGCCACGGCGATTTCCTGAATGCAGATCATGAGTATGAGCACGAGAACAAAAGTGTCAAGGGCTTTGGCAGTTATGGGGATATCCTCATACGTGACCGGAAAATGTATGTCGTTCCCACGCCATTCCGTTTGGTTCATGGTGTGGCCCACCAACAAACGCTGATCCTGCCCGCCGAAATCAAGCCCGACAAGTGGGGGAAAACGCATTTCATGGAGCTAGGAAAGCTGTCTCGCCGTGAGGCCGGCGAATTGATCATCGGCTATTCTTTCGACCTGCAGACCAATGAGCTGATACCTGAGAAAATCGCTAATCCCGACGCAGGGCGTGAACACCTGTTCCGCGCCTGGCGCCTCAAGGGCTCGGCAACCCAGAAGGTCTCAATGTCTAGATTTGAAATGAAGGACTTGGCTATTAGAAACCCCTGACGAAATTGAAAACGAATAGTCAGCACGTTATCGAAACTGATGCTTTCCCGTTCGATTTCCTCTCGCAGCTCGCGGCACGAGAAAGCTGGCGAAAGGAAGTTCACCGGCCCATCTATCACATTCACAAATGGTGGGCTACGCGTCTAGGCTCGGTGTTTCGGGGCATTCTCCTGGGCGCTATGCTTCCGGAAGATCGTGACTTTGCTGCTGAATTTTACAAAATGCACGAATTCTCTAGGCTCGCGGTCTTCGACCCCTTCATGGGCTCCGGCACAACTATTGGAGAGGCCCATAAACTGGGTATGATTGCGCTCGGGCGCGATATCAACCCTGTCGCAGTGGAATCGGTTCGGACCGCGCTCGGACCGATCGATCGCCTCGCATTGGAAACGGCCTTCGAAAAATTGTCACGGAATACGGGGGAGAGAATCCGGCGGCTTTATCAGTCTAAAGATTTCGCAGGGCGTGCCTGCGACGTGCTTTACTTCTTCTGGGTAATGCAGGTTCCTTGCGTCTCCTGCAAGAAGCCGGTGGACCTCTTTTCGTCGTGGATCATCGCGGGAAATGCGTATCCTAAGCGCAAGCCTGAGGTAAAGATTCTCTGTTCGTCGTGCGGTGAGATATTTCCGGGAACGCATACGCAGAGCTCCGTAACTTGTCCTTCGTGCGGGCACACGTTCAACCCTCAACAGGGAAGAGCGCAAGGCGCCAAGGCAACGTGTTCTTCATGCTGCGTGAGGTTTACCATCCTCGACGCCGTGGGATCGCTTGACGCGCGGCCTGGGTACAGACTCTACGGCAAACTTGTTCTTACCCGCGAAGGACGAAAGGAATATCTTCGATCCACGCCCGCCGATCACGAGGCGTACAGGGCCTGCACAGAACGGTTGCTGGACGAAAGCAGGAATGGCAACATCGTTCTGCCCACCTTAGCCCTCCAGGATGGATACAATACGCGCCAAGCGATGAACTACAGGTTCTCATCGTGGCGGGACTTTTTCAACGACCGGCAACTCCTCGCGTTCTCATGGTTGCATCGCGCAATCTCCGATATCCCGGATATCCCGACGCAGCGTGCGCTTCGCATCCTCATGTCCGGGACGCTTGAATTCAATAATCTATTCGCGTCATACAAGGGTGAAGGCACGGGCGCGGTCCGCCACATGTTCGCTCATCACATCCTTAAACCGGAACGGACGCCAATCGAAGCCAATATCTGGGGCACGCCCAAGAGCTCCGGATCATTCTCAAACCTCTTCCGCACGCGCCTACTCCGAGCCATTGAGTACCGACGGCAGCCAACCGAGGTCAACGGAATACGCGGCGACAGCCGCCTCTGCGCGCCTGCGTTCACAGGTCGCGTCGAGCAGGCGTGGCCTATCGAGGGACGCTTCTCCGATCGTGCTATTTACCTATCCTGTGGTGATTCTTCCCGATCTGGCTTGCCCGATCGCAGTGTCGATCTTGTGGTGACCGATCCCCCCTTTTTTGATAACGTCCACTACTCGGAGCTCGCAGACTTCTTCTACGCTTGGCAGCAATTGTCACCTACGCTAGGACGGGATGACCCGGTAACGACGCGTAATAGAGCGGAAGTTCAGGACACCGACGCTGCCAGATTCTCCAGGAAGTTGAAGGGTGTTTTACAGGAATGCGAACGTGTCTTGAAGGATCGCGGCTTGCTGGTGTTCACCTACCATCATTCGCGCGATGACGGATGGAAGTCACTCGCGCACGCTGTTCTAAGCGCGGGCTTCGTGGTCGTCAACTCTCACCCGGTGAAATCAGAGATGTCCGTAGCGGCACCCAAAGCTCAAGCCAAAGAACCAATTCAGTTGGATATTATCGTGGTTTGCAGGAAAAGGAACTCCGTGCCCGAACTACCGCTGCCTAATGAGACTACAATGCAATCCGCAAGGAAAAAGATGGATCGGCTCCACGCAGCGGGATTCACACTTTCCTGTAACGACCAGAAAATTGTGCTTTTCGGACAACTCCTCACTACACTCCGTTCGCCGGATGAGGCCGACTGTTTCGCTCAGGCAGGAAATGAATTCAAGCCGGTTGCCTACCCCAACGTAGCGACCACATTGCAGATCGGATTCGAGTTTTGAGTCGCTCAGCTATACTGCGGGCGGACACAGGCTGGGGGCACGCGGGCAAGGACGGCGTGACCATGCCGGGCAAAGGCAGGCTCCTCGAACGCGACTACATGCCCGAGGAACGGGGGATTCTGCTCGGAGACCGGACGTGCGACGTGTACCTTAACGGCGCGGCCTACTGGAAGAACATTCCGATTCGGGTTTGGGAATACACCATCGGCGGGTATCAGGTGATTAAGAAGTGGCTCTCCTATCGCGAGGAAAAGTTGCTGGGGCGACCCATGACCAAGGACGAAGTTCGCTGGGTGCAGGAAATGGCCCAGCGCATCGCGGCCATCCTGCTGCTGGAACCCGCTCTTGATGAGAATTACTTGACCGTGAAAGTGCATACCTACGATTGGCCGGAAGCAAAACCGCTCGCCGCCGCTCTCACCCCTGACTGAACAACGGCTCATGGTCTCCAAATGTGAACGTAGCGGAGGTGTTCTTGACGTCAGCGGCTCTTTGATGAGTAATCCTGAATGAACCGCGGCCACCAAATCAGGTCAGCGCAACATGGCTATAAACGGGCTTGTAGCACAGGGCTCGCTTTTCAGCCTTGCGGCCTCTCAAGTGAAAAAACCGCAGGGCCAGAATGCGGGCCCTGCGCTACAAAACATTGCCATGCCCAAGCTCCTGAATGAGCCGCGAACGCTGCGCTACAACTCCGGCCAGAGGCGGCTGGCGGTCCAGCCTACGGAGAGAGTCACGAGCGTGCCGATGACCACATACCACGTCCAGGCGATGGAAGTGCACGCCACAACGAACAGCAGCGCACCGAGCCCGGCGAGGGCGCCCGCCAGCGTGCCGCGTCCGGTGGCCTTCTTAGAAAGCGCTGCGAGCAGGAAGATGCCGAGCATGCTTCCGTAAGGGAAAGAAGCGATGGTCAGCGCCAGCACGAGCACGCTCTCTTGCAGAAGATGAGCAAGCAAGGCTAGCGCGATGAGCACCGCCCCCCAGAAAACCGTGAACGCCCGCGAGATGCGCAGATCGCGCTTGTCACTCCCTTTTCCTCTGTTTCGCGCCCAAAACCGGTAAAAGTCCACCACAGAGCTTGACGACAAGGCGTTGAGCGCAGCGCTCAGATTGGCCATGCCCGCCGCGATGATCGCCGCCGTCAGCAAACCGGCAAGGCCAGCCGGCAGCGAGTGCACCACAAAGTAGGGAAAAATCTGATCGGCGCGCCCGAAAGGCTTTGCAGGCGGAAACCGGTGATAGTAGGCGAACAGGATTACGCCCATCACCAGGAATAGCGCGAACTGAAACAGAATCACGAGGCCGCTTGAAAGCAGCGCGATCTGGCTTTCACGCTTGTTTTTCGCCGCGAGCAACCGCTGGACGATCAACTGATCGGTCCCATGGCTGGCGCTGGTAAGGAACGTGCCGCCGATGAGGCCGGACCAAAATAGATAAGGCTGATGAAAATTGAAATGGAAATTGAATACTTCGAGCTTCCCGCCTGAAACCTGTGCCAGGTGATGCACCGCCGCCCAGCCGCCCGGAATCGCGTGCAGCGCCAGAACCAGCGCGACCACTGTTCCGCTCAGATAGATGCTGAGCTGGATCACGTCTGTCCAAATCACCGCCGTAAAGCCGCCCTCAAAGGTGTAGAGCACCGTCAGCACAGTAATAATGACCACCGAAAACAGGATGTCGGTTCTGAATACAACCTCTAAGACAATGGCAATAGCGAAGACGCGCACCCCTTCCGCCAGGGCTCGCGTGGAAAGGAAGAGAAGAGCGGTGAACGTTTTGAGCGTCCGGCCAAAACGGCGCTCGATAAACTGATAGGCCGTGAAAATTTCGCCGGCAAAATAACGCGGAACCAGAACGAAGCTCACCACCACCCGCGCGATCAGATAGCCGAAGATGAGCTGGAGAAAATTGAGGTTGGAGCTGTAGGCGATGCCGGGAGTGCTGATGATGGTAAGGATGCTGGTTTCGGCGGAGACGATCGACAACATGATCGCCCACCACGGAAGCGTGCGCCCGCCTAGAAAATAGTCGC
>JBOGJZ010000149.1:0-5572 GCA_050745645.1 Terriglobia bacterium
AATGACAGCCATCGGAGCGAACCGCTCTAGAGATGACAGCCAATAAACTTTTCAGTAACCTGCCAAATCTCGAAGGCACATTGAGGAGGCGAGCATGAGCAATGACCACCTAGGAGACAGAAACAACGGCGCTGATGAAAGGTCCGGCGCCTCTCCACTCGAACCCGCAGCATGGCCGAGGCGGCGAGTGTTGAAAGCCATACCCTTGCTCGGCATGGGAGCCGCGCTCGCACCGGCGTTGGAGGCAGTTGCCGCCATCCCGGCCAGACCTCAATCGCCATCCGTGTCTCACCAGGCGCGGCGCGATCCCGCGCCCATCTCTAATACGGAATTGTGTTCGCTCAGCGTTGAAGAGCTTGGCCAAATGTTGAAGAGTAAGCAGCTTTCTCCCGTCACCCTGGTAAACGCTTATCTCGAGCGGATTAACGGCGCCGGCAAGCCGCTCAACGCTTACATCCGCGTGCTGCCCGATCGAGCCTTGGCGGATGCGCGGCGGGCGGAGCAGGAAATTGCCGCAGGCCATTACCGCGGCCCTCTGCACGGCATTCCAATCGCCCTCAAAGATTTATATGACCTGAAAGGGGTGCCGACCACGGGCGCATGCAAGCTCTATCTGAACAACATTGCCAAGGAAGACGCGCCGAGCGTCGCCCGCCTGAAGCGAGCCGGAGCCATCATTATCGGGAAGACCAATATGAATGAACTGGCCTTGGGCGCGAGGGGTCAGGGATCCGCTTTCGGCCCAGTCGAAAACCCGTGGATGACCAACCGGATCACGGGCGGCTCAAGCTCCGGTTCCGGCGCAGCCGTGGCCGCCGGTCTGTGCGCGGCAGCGACCGGTTCTGATACCGGAGGCTCGATCCGCATCCCATCGGCCCTGTGCGGCGTGGTAGGGATCAAGCCGACATACGGCCGGGTCAGTTGCCGTGGCCTTTTGCCCGTGTCCTGGTCTCAAGATACTGCTGGCCCCCTGGCTCGAACTGTGACCGATGCTGCGTTGTTGCTAGGAGCGATGTCCGGTTATGATCCTGCCGATCCAGCTTCCGCAGACCGCCCCGTGCCGAATTTCACCGCAGGTATCGGGGAGGGCGTGCGCGGATTGCGAATCGTCGTGGATCCCACATGGACCTTAGCTGAAACCGAGCCTGACGTGCAGGCCGCCTTTGAGACCGCCCTTGCAAAATTCCGGGAACTACACGCCGAAGTCATTGAAATGCCTATACCTCAAATCGCGGCGGCTTGGGATCCGGCGGAACTGATCACAGCTACCGAAGCGCTGGCAGTTTACGGTGAGGCGTTCCGCGCTCATCCTCAGGACGTCAGCGGCCGGGTGCGAGAGCGGGTGGAGGGCGCCTCGACGGTCACCGGCGTGGATTACACCCTCGCCCGGCGATTGGGCGCGACCATACGGAGGAATCTCGAGGATATTTTCCAGAAGCCCAGCCTCATCGCTGCACCAACCTGCCCCATCGTTGCAACGAAGCCCGCCCAACTGAGCATTGAGCTGGACGGAAAGGAGAGGCCATTGCTGCCGGTACTGACGAGACTCACACGCGTGTACGACCTCACCCGCATGCCAGCCATTTCCCTCCCTTGCGGGTTCTCGCGCGAGGGGTTGCCGATCGGCCTGCAACTGGCCGGGCCCGCATGGAATGAGGCGCTCATCTTCCGCGCGGCCTACGCTTACGAGCAAGCAGCGGATTGGCGCCACCACCGCCCTGAACCCGCGCCGGGCAGCCTGGTCGTATAGCCATTACGGAGCTGTCCTCAGCCGCTTTTGACGCGGCTGAGGACCGTTTGTTATAATGAACTTACATCAGAAGGGCAGGAGGGTTTCAGGTTGCCACTCTACGAGTATCGCTGCAAGGACTGCGGGGCAATCCTGGAAAAAATCCAGAAGTTCTCCGATCCACCGTTGCGCAAGTGCGGAAAATGCGGCGGAAAACTCGAACAGATGCTTTCTTCGCCGGCAATCCAGTTTAAAGGGACCGGGTGGTACGTGACCGACTACGCCCGAAAATCGAGTTCCGAGAGCGTCAAACCGTCCATCACGTCTGAGGCTGACAAAACACCTGCCAAGACAGACGGAGCAAAGGCTTCGGACAGCAAGTCAGACAAGTCGGCCAAGAAGCCAGAACCCTCCGCAATTACGAAGTAGACTTTAGCAACCTTAGCCCGGCGGCATCCCTCAAGCGTCACAGTCTCAAGCCTTTCAGATACTTCCGGAATGCCTTGCCCAGTTCAGGCCGCTTTAGGGCCATCTCAACGGTAGCCTGCAGGAAGCCAAGTTTATCTCCGGCGTCATAACGCTTGCCCTCGAATACGTAACCGTATATCGGCTCCTTTTGCAGTAAGCTGCGCAGAGCGTCCGTAAGCTGAATTTCTGCGCCTGCCCCGCGCCGCGTGGAAGCAAGCTCCCCAAACACAGCCGGCGTCAAAATGTAGCGGCCAATGATAGCCAGATTTGACGGCGCCTTGCGCGGCTCCGGCTTTTCCACCATATCGGTAATGCGGAACAGGCGGCCGTCCCAATCGTTGTCTACGACAGGATGCCCTTTGATAATTCCATAGCTTGAAACCGCCTTCTTTTCCACCCGCTGGATGGCTACCACGCTGCGTCCGTATCGCTCAAACACCTCCATCATCTGTTTGATACACGGCGTCGGCGCGTCAATAATGTCGTCAGAGAGGATGACGGCAAAAGGCTCGTTACCCACCATGTCCCGGGCAACGAGAATGGCGTGGCCGAGGCCTAGTGGAGCTTTCTGGCGCACGTAAGTCATTTGGACGAGGCTCGATACAGAGCGCACCATCTCGAGCATCTGCTCCTTGCCCCGCCCTTTCAGCATCCCCTCGAGTTCGGGAGAGAAGTCAAAGTGGTCCTCGATCGCGTCCTTGCCTCGGCCAGTCACGAAAATCGACATGGTAATGCCGGACTTGGCTAGTTCTTCGACCGCATACTGCACGAGCGGCTTGTCCACAACCGGCAGCATTTCCTTGGGTTGGGCCTTCGTGGCAGGAAGGAAGCGGGTGCCAAGTCCCGCCACCGGCAGCACGGCTTTCCGAATTTGCATGTTCACTCCGTATTGGTGCATGACGCTAATAGATGCAACTGCTTCTGTGGCGGCGGTTTCTGGCCGCCGCTACATCGCTTCGTCCACAGTTGTCACGTGGATTCTTCAGTGGCTTCCTGCGCTTTAAGGCCGCAAGGGCCATTAGTTGTTCATGCTAACATAAGTCTCCGGAGCCATAGTTTCATGCTGGTGCTTGGCATCGAATCCAGTTGCGATGAGACCGCGGCCGCCGTGGTGGAAAGCGGCGAGCGCATTCTTTCGAGTGTCGTCGCCTCTCAGGTGATGACGCATGAGAAATACGGCGGCGTTGTGCCGGAACTCGCAAGCCGCGAGCACTTGAAAAAAATTAGCCCGGTCGTGGAAGAAGCCTGCCGCCGGGCGTTATTGCGCATGGACGAGGTGGACGCCGTCGCCGTCACTCAAGGACCAGGGTTGATCGGTTCGCTCCTTGTAGGATTGGTGTACGGCAAAGCTCTGGCGCTCGCGTTGGGCAAGCCGCTGGTGGGCGTAAATCACCTCGAAGGGCATATCCATTCGGCCTGGCTCGAAAACAAGATGGAGAGGTCCTCCGGTCTCCCGGTGGAAGAACCGGCCTTCCCGAACGTCACCCTCGTGGTTTCCGGAGGCCACACCAGTCTTTTTTACGTCCGCGCGGAAGAAGGAGCCAAAACGCCGTGGTTTTCGTACCGCTGTCTAGGGCATACTCGCGACGATGCCGCAGGTGAAGCCTACGACAAAGTGGCGAAGCTCCTGGTGCTCGGCTATCCGGGCGGTCCGGTGATCGATAAGCTGGCGCATTACGGCGACTCGGCCGCTATCAAGTTCGGGCCGATCCGGATGAAGGGCAACCCTTATGACTTCAGTTTCTCGGGCATCAAGACGGCCGTGCTGTACCGCGTGCGCGGCAACGAACTGGCCGCCGAAGCCGAGCGGCGCCGCGAATGGCGCAAGGCCGCGGGCAGCGCAACCACTGAGCAGATTCTCGCCCAATGCTCTCAGGGGACGCTGGATCTGGTGGCCAGCTTCCAGGAAGCGGTGGTTTCAGATCTCGTCGAGCGCACACTTCAGGCGGCGCGAAGCGAGCGGGTAAGCTCAATTTTCGTGACGGGCGGCGTCGCTTGCAACTCGCTCCTGCGCACCCGCTTTTCCGAAACGGCGAAAACCGCCGGCCTCGGCGTCTTCTTCCCTTCACCGGCTCTGTCCACAGACAACGCCGCCATGATCGCCGCCGCCGGTTACTACCGCCTTGCCGCAGGTGAACGCGCCGGACAGTCGCTCACCGCATACGCTTCGCTTCCGCTCGGCGTTCCCGCCGCAGAATCGCAGCCCGCGGGCACGTAACCCGGCGCAAGCGCCCCGATCAAATCAGAGTGTGGCGGCGGCTTCATGCCGCCATCCGGCGAGACAAACTCGCCACGCATCCTTCAAACTGCATCGCTACCACCGGTTGACAGCTCGTGAAATCTATCCTGATAATTGTTACAAGCGAAAGGAGAATAACATGGAGAAGGCTACTTTTGCGGCGGGTTGCTTCTGGGGGGTGGAATCCGCATTTCGCGAGGTTCCTGAAGTGATCTCAACCCGCGTAGGGTACACGGGCGGAACGCTGGAGAATCCAACCTATAAGGATGTGTGCACGGATAGCACCGGGCACGCCGAAGCTGTTGAGGTGACTTACGATCCCGCACGTCTGTCCTACGACGATCTGCTGAATGTCTTTTGGAAAAGCCACGATCCCACAACGCTGAACCGTCAAGGACCTGATGTGGGCGCTCAGTACCGCTCTGCAATCTTCTATCACAGCCCCGAGCAGGAAGCTGCCGCTCACGCATCGAAGGACCGCCTGGAAAAGTCAGGCGCTTGTAGGCGGCCCATCGTCACCGAAATTGTTCCGGCCAGCCAGTTCTGGCAGGCCGAAGAGTACCACCAGCAGTATCTGGAAAAACGCGGAATGGCTCACTGCCATACGCGGTAAAACGCGTGGCGCCTGGCAGAGGCTAAAGTTGACATGGCGGCTGAACAGGCAGCGCAAGCAACGGTCATGAAGAGTGCGGCCGATATCCTGCCAGGACTTTGCGAATCCTGCGGTTACGTGCGCGTGATCTGCTCGGATCGCGGATCGGTGTTTTACAAATGCCAGCGCTCGATCACTGAACCCGGTTTCCCTGCATACCCCAGGCTACCCGTTTTGCGCTGCCCAGGCTTCGAGCCGAATCCCGTTGCCGCTGATTTCTTCACAGCGGCTATCGCTGCGCGGAAGAAGCCGTAGCGTGATGGGCAGGCGGCTGGTAATCCCCTGCCTCACGCCGGAAAGCAACGTTGAGCCGGTTCCACCCGTTGATGGCAATGATCGCCATGGTCAGGTCCACCAGCTCTTTCTCGCTGAAATATGGGCGGACAGAATCAAAGACTTCATCCGGCACGTGATCGAGACTCACCAGCGTTACAGCTTCCGTCCAGGCAAGCGCGGCGCGTTCCCGGTCGGTAAAGAACGGCGT
>JBOGJZ010000150.1:0-2154 GCA_050745645.1 Terriglobia bacterium
GTGCCGTAGAGCGTCGCCGAATTCACGATGAAGGGCGGCAAGACTTCACTGTAGCCGTGTTCGCGGGTGTGAAGATCCAGCATGAAGTTTGCAAGGGCGCGTTCGAGGCGCGCGCCAAGCCCGTAGTAAACAGCAAAACGCGCCCCGGATATTTTGGCAGCGCGGTCGAAGTCCAGAATTCCAAGCGCGGGCCCAAGTTCCCAGTGCGCCTTGGGCTGAAAGTCGAATTGCCGAGGCTCGCCCCACCCGCGGATTTCCTGGTTATCCGCTGCGCTCTTCCCTACCGGCACGGTTGAGTGCGGAACGTTTGGGATCCGGATCAACAACTCACGCAGCTTCTCATCCTGGGCCTTAGCCTGCTCATCGAGCCGCACGATCTCCGGGCCGAGTTCCTGCATTTCCGCGATCAACGCCGAAGCATCCTGTTTTTGCTTCTTGAGCGCTGCGATCTCGGCAGAGACCTTGTTACGACGTGCCTTGCGGCTTCCCGCTTCGCTGAGAAAAGTGCGGCGTTCCCGGTCGAGGGTTTCAAAATCGGCGAGAAGATCAGGAACGCCGCGCTCCGCAAGCTTCTGGCGAACGAGCTGCAGATTGTCACGAACGAAATTGAGATCGAGCACGAGTGCGTTGTTCTCCTTGGCTAGTTTTGCTGATCGCGCAGCGCTCAGCGCTTGGCGTTCGTGGACTGGTAGGCGACCATTTGCCACTGGCCATTCCGGTTCACATCTACCTCAAGAAATAGAAGCGAGAGATGGAGCGTTTTTCCATAATGAATTACGGTCATGTCGCTGCGGCCGGTCAGCACTGCCGTGCTTTCGTATACTCGGGGCTTTACATCCGTGTTGGTGATGGATTTATAGATCAACTTGCCGGACTTAAGCTCGCCCAGGATTTCCGCCTTGGTCTGAGTTATGCCCGATGCATGGGTATAGGTGAGGTCGTCTCCCATGACTCGGTCAAGCGCCGCGAAGTTGCGATGGATTTGCGCTTCAGTTCGCTCTTGGCTAACCTTGAGGACCTCCTGCACGGCTGCCGGATTGTCCGCGGCGCAGGCCGCCACTTGGAAGCAAGCGAGTATCATCGTTATTGTAATCACCAGCAGAAGCGTTCTCTGTTTCATCGTGCACTCTCCTTTAACTCGTATTTATTTGGAAATACAGATTATAGTGCCATCCGCTAAACGAGAGTTGCAAAAACGGGACTATACTATCCGGCTGGCACAAGATCTGATTCGGGAGGATGAATGGCAAACGAAAACGCATTCGAGATGGCGGCCGCCAACATCAGGTTTGGCTTTGGAGTCAGGCGCGAAGCAGGCGCGGAGTTGGCGAACCTTAGCAAACGGCGCGCGCTGGTCTTTACAGACCCCAATCTGCGCTCTCTGCCGGCGGTAACCGCCGTGCTCGAGTCTCTCGAAGAAAACAAGGTTCCCTTTTCAATCTTTGATCGCGTCCGCGTGGAGCCTACTGACGAATCGTTTCGTGAAGCAACTGCCGCAGCCCAAGCGGAGGACTTCGACGCCTTCGTCGCCGTGGGCGGCGGCTCGACGATAGACACGGCCAAGGCTGCCAACCTCTACAGTTGTTATCCCGCGGATTTCCTTGACTACGTCAATGCGCCGATCGGCAAGGGAAAACCTGTTCCCGGTCCGCTCAAAACTCTGATCGCTATTCCCACTACGGCGGGCACAGGCAGCGAAACGACCGGGGTAGCCGTCTTTGATTTTATCGAGCGTCACGTGAAGACAGGCATCGCTCATCGCCGTCTGAAACCCACGCTCGGCCTCGTTGACCCGGAGAACACGCGAACGCTGCCGCCAGCCGTGGCCGCCTCTGCGGGGCTGGACGTCTTCAGCCACGCGATTGAGTCCTACACCGCTATTCCCTTCCAGCAGCGGTCGAGGCCAGAGCGGCCCAATTTGCGCCCTGCCTACCAAGGGTCAAACCCTGTCAGCGATATGTGGAGCTTGGAAGCGCTCCGGCTGGTAGCCAACTATTTGAGGCGGGCGGTGGCTGATCCGGAAGATGACGAAGCGCGCTCCTCCATGTTGCTGGCGTCTTCGTATGCCGGGATGGGCTTCGGCAATGCCGGCGTGCATCTACCGCACGGCATGTCCTATCCTGTCGCAGGCTTGGCGCCAAAATACCGTCCGCA